>DCVC01000312.1:0-3108 GCA_002328625.1 Bacteroidales bacterium UBA2198 | reverse complement strand
ATCGGTCAATCCGAATTTCCTGCCTTCCTTATGAAGCATTTTCAACTCTTCATTGCCTATTTTGCCATCGACCCTGGCAGTCTGTACAAGATGAATGTAGTGCTCCTTACATACCCTTCTTCCTCCACTTAACATAAAATCTGAAAAACTCATACTCCTATTAATTAAATCAACACGTTTTTTACTTTCAATCAAATAACAAATTTATTTATTAATCTCACAATGGCAATACTATTATTATAACAAGTTTTTATTCCAATTGTTTCAATCTTTCACTCCAGAACTCATTGAAGTCAACAACGGGATCCTCGCAAAGCCAGACTGTTGTACCGAATTCTCTTGCATGCTGGTTGGAAATGCTCCCGACAACAGTGATGCTTCTGAAAAGAGATCTGACATCTTCACCCATCTCGTCATTAATGTAGATTCCATGTCTGATCTCGCGGTCAAAGCGGTCGGGTATCCAGTATCTGAAGCTTTCGTGAAAAGAGATGGCCTCAGGAAGTCCATATTTTTTCCCGATAACTGTTATTGCACCAGCCTGTCCGTAGTTTTCACAATAAATCATTCCAGATTCTTTATCAGGTATCATCTGCCATGCTTTGCTTGCGATTTCTGCTAATTCTTCCCACCCAAGCATGTCGGCATAATCCTGTGGGAGGGAATGGATTGATCCGTCCTCAAACCTCCTGATAAAAGTCATCCCGTATTTTTCTTCAAGCTTTGAGAAATAGCTTATTAATCCATTGGTTTTATATACGGGTATTCCAATCGGAAGCATCGGGAGCGTAAGGATTATCATGATTACAACAAGGAGTAATTTCAGCCACGCTCTTTCAAGTAACTTGTCCCACGATACGGCACCGGCCGCAATAAGAAACGGAAAAACACCCATAGTGTAGTAACTCTTGCCCTGAAGAAGCATTAGGGTGATTATTATTAAAAGGGCCGAAACACCCAGGAATCTGAGTCTTCTGATGCTCTTATTGACAAAAAGATAAATAAAACCTGCAACTGTCAGTATTGAAGTTGTTCCAGGCAACAAGAGCTGTTCAATTAGAAAGCTAACCCTGTCGACATTTACTAGTTGTGTTCTTGCCAGCTCGCTGAAATGATTTATTACAGGCAACCTGTTTGCAAACTGCCAGATCAGGTTTGGAAGAAAAACAAGTGTTCCTGCGGTAATTCCCAGCCAGAATTTCTTCCTGGTGAATATATGTCTGTGTTGCGTAAATGGGACAACAAAAAGAAAAGAAAGGAAGAGCAATCCGATCAGATATTTATTCAAAAATGCCAATCCTGCGGTTAATCCAAACAATATCAGGTACTTGTCAGAATCTGAATTAATATATTTAATTATAAGGTAAATAGAAAGTGTCCATAAGATGATGTCAATATGCACAGGTTGGAACAGGAGAAAAGCTCTGAGCGAAAATATTGATATTAGGATGCCTGCCCCTGCAAGGATCCTGGCATATCCTGATCCCCCAAGCTCTTTGGTCAGGGCAGAAACAAGGAAGATCATGACCCCGCTTAACAAAGCAGGAAACAACCGGACTGCAAAAATCGAATAACCAAAGACATTCTGCATCAGCCATGCAATCCACCCTATCATTGGAGGCACAGTAGCATATCCAAATCGGGGGTGCAGGCCAAGAGAAAAGTATAGCAGCTCATCTCTGTGATATTCAAGATTATAAGAAGTAATCAGATGAACAGTGATATTGAAAAGCGCTAGAACTGCTATTATAATATTTACATAATTTCTTTTAACAAAATCCTTCATATTTTATAAGAAATATCCTTTTTGAGTGTTCTTTTCAGCCTCCCTTTCCCCCATAGATTTTATGTGCTATTTGTCATCGGAAAGTTATAAAAAAGAATAACATTCCCTGGATATGATATATCGTGTAATTATTATTTTTGGAATAATTCGGATTTGATAAATGTCTGTTATGTATGGCCATGAATCTGAACATAAATCAATTTATTATGAAAAATTTATCACTTTTATCGATTACAAATAGTCTTATTTTGCTATTTGCCGTTTCAATAACTTCTCCGGCTCAAACTTTGAAATCAAATCCGGCACTTGACGAAAAGGTTAAGAAATTCCTGAACGACAATTCAAGGCGATGGTACGATATGAATGTACCCTCGATCGATGGACAGCTTCTGCATGACATAATTGTAAAAAATAACTATAAAAACGCCCTTGAGATCGGAACTTCAACAGGCCATTCGGGTATTTGGATAGCGTGGGCACTCAGCAAGACGGGAGGCAAACTTATTACAATCGAGATTGATGAAGGCCGTTACAGGAGGGCTCTTGAAAACTTCAGGCAGGCAGGTCTGTTGGAATATATCGATGCAAGGCTTGCTGATGCTCATACACTTGTTAAAGAACTAAAAGGACCTTTCGATTTTGTTTTCAGCGACGCGGATAAAGACTGGTATAAAAACTATTTTATTGATATTGATCCCAACCTTAAAGTCGGAGGATGTTTTACGGCACACAATGTATATGAAAGAAGTGCAGGAGGTTTCGGCGGACGCGGTGGTTATGGCGGTCAGGGACAATTTCTGGAATATGTTAAAAGCCTTAAAAATTATGAAACAACTGTAAACAATGCCGGAGGCGGCGTGTCGATAAGTTATAAAAGATCTGAAAAATAATCCAATATCATAATGACTGAAGAAAAACTTCAAAGAAAACTGGGATTGTTCCCTGCTACAAATATTGTTATTGCCAATATGATTGGCGCAGGCATTTTTACAACTTCAGGACTGCTTATGAGCGGACTAAATGATCCTTTACTGATGCTTGGGCTCTGGGTTGCAGGGGGATTAATAGCCCTGTGCGGAGCTCTTTCGTACGGGGAGTTGGGTGCAGCCATGCCCGGCGCTGGCGGGGAATACCTTTTCCTTTCAAGATTGTACCATCCGGTTTTTGGCTTTCTGAGCGGATGGGTCTCATTCATGGTTGGCTTTTCTGCTCCAATTGCAGCATCTGCCCTGGGCTTCAGTGAGTATTTTTCCCGGGCTCTTCCCGGATTACCGGTGTGGCTTGAGAGTTCAGGGATCATGGGTCCTGAATTGACAAAAAAA
>DCVC01000146.1:15199-18392 GCA_002328625.1 Bacteroidales bacterium UBA2198 | reverse complement strand
TCGCCTGACTTATATTTACATTATTGGTCGCTGAATACCCTGTTTTAAAATATCTTTTCCAGTTATTGAATATCTGTGGTGTAACCCATGCATCTTCAATCTGTCCCAACGCCAACTGTGGAACATAGAACTTTCCCGGATGGTTGTTACTATTTCCACCATATGTGGGATCATCAGGCAGATCAACAATTCTGGGGCCCCATGATAAGGAAGAATTGGGAACATAATTGCCGCTGGTGCCCTGAGCAAACGTTGTCTGGTATTCCGGTGTGCGTGATACCCTTGAGAAAGAACTTGTATGAGATATTGATACGACAGGTTTCCCAAGTGCATTATTCCGGCCGCTCTTTGTTGTAATAAGTATAACTCCGTTGGAAGCACGGATACCGTAAAGAGCTGCTGCCGCCTGTCCTTTAAGTATATTGACACTTTCAATATCAGCAGGATTAAGATCGACAGCACGGTTAGAAATATCTGATCCTGTTACACCGGCCCCCACAACCGAAAAGTCCCCATTGGTACCTGATTGAATATCCGCTGTAGAGCTGATTGGCATTCCATCAACAACATAGAGAGGTGTGTTGTTGCCGGTAAACGATCGGGCACCACGGATAATAATCTGCGATGAAGCTCCAGGCATTCCGCTTGAAGGCTTAATATCAACGCCTGAAATCTTACCTTGCATCGCACCTGCAAGATCAGTATTTCCGGTGCGTTCTATTACCTCTTTTTTGACATCCTGAACTGCGTACCCAACGGCTTTTTTCTCCCTGGATACACCAAAGGCAGTAACGACTACTTCATCCAAGCCCAGTAAGTCCGGTTCCATGATCACGTCAATCACGGAACGGGTTCCAATCTCAATCTCCTGCTTCTTCATCCCTATATAGGAAAAAACAAGAGTTGAGGCATTTTCCGGAACAGCCAGCGAATACTTGCCGTTTATATCAGTATTGATACCTGTAGTTGTTCCTTTAACAGAAACAGATACACCAATCAATGCTCCTTCCTCCTGTAAGGAAGAGGTGACAGTTCCGGAAATAATCTTTTGCTGAGCATTGGCAGTTAACACAATGCAGCAAAAAAATAAAAGCATCAAGAGATTTTTTCTCATAACATTTAGATTAGTTAAAAAATAAATTCCAAGGAATGGCTAGTTCCTTTTACTGTCCATAAAAGTGACTGTGTCACATGGAGAAGTGAAAATTAATCTTTGTATTTCATTATCCCGGAAGTCAATTAACAAATGGTATGATCCGTTTTATAAAAGGTACATGCTGAGATACGGTTTATTCTNNCATATTTTATTGTCTGGTACTAAAACCTCATTAAGCACGGCTATGCAGGATATAATAAAGATGAGTAATACGATTTTTTTCGACCGGAGTAAATAAGTCTATTGGTTATTCCCGGCGCAGACCTGATAAATAACACTATTTTAGAGAGATCCACAGATGAAACAAATTCATTTATTTTAGAATGATTTAAAAATTAATTGTTTATTTAAAACATAATTCATTATATTAGGCCACTTTTATTTTGAAAACTATAATTAATACTAACCACTATGTTACTTCATCAACAATTTGTCAGGATGGCGAAAAAGCAGGCTGAAAAGCTTGCAGTTATTGATAAAACAACAGGCAAAAATGTTACATACTCCAGAGCTTTGATCGGCGCTCTGATCCTGAGCTCTAAGTTTCAGAAGTATGAAAAGGGATTCATTGGTATAATGATACCTACTTCAGTCGGATGTGCACTAGCCACCGTTGGAGCGCTGATGAGTGGCCGGATACCTGTTATGATTAACTATTCAACAGGTGCTGAGACGAATGCAAAGTATGCACAGAAAAAATGTAAATTCAAAACGATCATTACTTCCAGAGCCTTGCTGGAAAAGATAAATTGCCCTGTAATTGATGGTATGGTAATGATTGAGGATATTATGGAGGGTGTCACGACCGGTAATAAGCTGAAAGCTGCTTTGAAATCAAAGCTGCCTGTTAAAATGATCCTTAACCTTATTCATCAAGGAGATGAAAATGACACTGCTGTTATATTATTTACCAGCGGAAGTGAAAAAGATCCAAAAGCAGTCCAGTTGACCCACCGTAATATTGCTTCAAATATTGAAAACTTTGGTGCCTATGTTAATATTAATGAATCAGATATCTTACTTGCAAACCTGGTTTTCTTTCATGTATTCGGATTGACTGTAAATCTCTGGGTGGCATTTTATTACGGGATGACAATGGTATCTTACGCCAATCCACTTGATTTTCAAACAATCAGTAAGATTGCACGGGAGGAGAAACCAACAGTAATGGTTGGAACTCCAAGTTTCTTCTGGGGCTATCTCCAAAAATCTGACCCCGGCGATTTTAAAACTCTCAGGTTAATGGTAGCCGGTGCTGATAAATGTCCTGATGCCCTGAGGGAAGGGTATATGAAGAAACATGGAGTTACACTTCTCGAGGGTTACGGAGCTACTGAAACATCTCCGGTCATATCTGTAAACTCTCAGGAGTTTAACAGACCCGGCAGCACCGGAAAAGTCATTCCAAATGTTATGGTCAGGATTGAGAATTTTGAAACAGGTGAAGATTGTAAAACCGGGGAAGTTGGTAAGATCATGGTAAAAGGAGACTCTGTAATGAAAGGTTATTATGATGATCCGGAACTTACTGCTGAAGTCCTGGTTGACGGCTGGTATAATACCGGCGACATGGGATTCTTTGATGAAGCTGGCTATCTCTGGCATGCAGGTCGTTTTAAGAGATTTACAAAGGTAGGGGGAGAAATGGTCTCACTTGTCAAGGTAGAGAATATACTGGAGAAGTATGTTCCGGAGGGAGTATCCTGTTGTGTCGTTGAGGTATCGGATGAGAAAAAGGGATCATATATTGTGGCAACAGTATCCGGAGAGGTTAACAAAACGGAAATACTCAGGAAGATGCTAAATGAGTTACCTATTATAGCTCTTCCAAGGCAGTTTATTGTTATTAAGGAGTTACCTATGATGAGTACAGGGAAGATAGATTTCCGAAGCGTTACAAGAATTGTGCAGGAGATAATCAGAGATTCTGAATCTGACCTTAAAAGCAAGTAACTTTAATCCTGATTGACCGGATCATATTTCCACTTATAATCAGGACCCTTCAAAAAACACTGACTTTTCCGTCAGAACTGATGT
>DCVC01000146.1:11181-15166 GCA_002328625.1 Bacteroidales bacterium UBA2198 | reverse complement strand
ATATTATATTATAACTTGTTAAAATCCCCATTATATTTGTCTGGATTAATTTGTATTCAGAAAATCTGCTATCAATCAAATTTACACTATGATAAAGATTAATAACAATGAAGAAATCTTTGCTGCTGAAGTTAAAATGGATGGAGCGAAAGATGTGAAAATGAGAATGCTTATTGGCCCGGATGACGGATCAGAAAAAATTTTCATGAGACATTTCATTATTGCTCCGGGTGGTAATACCCCTTATCATCAGCATAATTATGAACACGTCGTCAAAGTTGAAAGTAACAGAGGAATTATTGTGGATGAAAACGGAAATGAACATGAGATAGAAAGGGGCCAAAGCATTTTCGTGAAACCGAATAAAAAACATCAGTTCAAAAATCCCTTCGTCGAAGATTTTGAATTTATTTGCATTATTCCAAATCCGGATAAGCTATAGATTACAGATTATAGCAATTGCTTCATATTGACTCTGTTTTTGTTCAGAATCCGGCAGTTGCCCATCCTTTGCGGTATGTGCGGCGCAGGTATTTTTCTGAATCGGGATTGTTGGGGAACTTCATATTTATTGTATCCCATTCTAGCAACTGGTCAGGCATGCGAATCGCGACTGTCCCGAGCAAAATAGCTTCTGTCATTGGTCCGGTTTGTGCAAAATGTGATTCGGTTTTGGGTCCCCCAAGACAGGCGACCACAAAATTATGGTAATGATTGCCGGCTTCAAACTCGGGCACCCTGTAATCCTTAAATTTCTCTGCAGGCAGGAGTACAGGTGTTCCTCCATGTGGTATGAGCAGTGCTCCTTCCGTGCCGGTCAGCATCGCTGATTCAGCAGGATACTCATCATCCTGATACAGGTTCATTACATCCTGTGGCGGGTAAAACTCCCCGTCGAACCATTCCAGCGGCAGTACATTGGAATCAGTAAGTTCAGTGCCGGAAAACATCCATGTAATATGATCCCCCTGCGGCCAGTTGTCAGATCTTCGTTCAGGCGATTCCTGCCATGACTTCTGAACTTCGGCTATGACAGAATTTGGGGGTTTTAATCCAAGACCCTTCCAAACAGCATCAAAGATATGGCAACCGATATCGCCCGACCAGCCGGTTCCGAAATCCTGCCAGGCCCTCCACTTCATTGGATGATAAATTTCAGGAGCATACGGACGCATTGGGGCTGTTCCTGTCCACAGATCCCAGTTCAGATTGGCGGGTACTTCCTCTCCCTGAGGCGGCCTTGGTCCTTTGAGCCGATAATTCTCTACAGCACCCGGCCGGTTGGAACAGAGATAAGCGTGCTTTACTTTTCCAATGGCTCCGTTTTTTATCAGCTGCACCGCTATCCGGTCACCCTGCCTTGATGCGAGCTGCGTACCGAGCTGTGTGATCACACCAGCTTTTACTGCAGCCTCAGTAAGCAATCTTACTTCGGTTACATCATGACACATTGGCTTCTGGCAATAAACATGTTTTCCTTTTCGAATGGACTGGTAAGCTATCGGGAAGTGATTATGATCCGGTACAGTAACATTTACAGAGTCAATCCTGTCGCCTTCTTTTTTAAGAAGTTCCCGCCAGTCTGTATAAGTACGGGCATCAGGTAAAGCTTCAGAAGCTTTCTTCAGATAGTCCGCGTCCACATCACATATCGCAACTATCTGCACATTCGGATGCTCTTTGAATTTTTGGAGATCAGCCCATCCCATTCCCCCGACTCCGATACAGGCATGGTTGAGTCTGTTGCTCGGTTTTGAGGTCTTTGATGAGCACCCGATTATGAATGGTGCTGCAATGGCAGCCATTGAGGCATTTTGTATAAACTTCCTGCGCGATAATACAAAAGGATACTCTTTCATAGGTTGAGGTCTTAGAGGTTAAGTTAATTACTCAAAGGTATTAAATTTTCCTCAAACAGATTGTTGGACTGATTATTGAGTTTTACTGACAAGCAATTCCGATGCAAAATTGATTTGTTCCGGATTTCCCAGTAAGTAGGCAATATCATCGCGCTGAAAAACAGTTTCCGGTACAGGGTGTTCGATTATATCACTCGCCCTTCTTATTGCCAGAAGTGTGACTCCTGTTTTTTTGCGCAGATCAATGTCTATAAGGGATTTTCCTTCAGCCTGTGATTGAGATTCAACCTTAACAGCCTGGATATTAATATTTGAAAATTCATCGAGTATCGAAGGTTTGTTAACAGAATCTTTTTCGCTGAAGACTCCTAAATTAATATTTCTGATATGGGTCAATATTCGGTTAACATCTCTCTGAGGAACCAGTTTTTTGATAAGTATCCTGTTGAGGAGGTCAATCGCTATCTCCAGCTTTTCAGCAAGGACCTGGTCTGCCCCGGTATTATATAATTGTTCAATATTGGCGATCAGGGGAGCCCTGACCAGGATATATGTGTTTTTATTCAAGTGTCTTACTTTCTCGATAATCGCCATGCAAGGTACTATACTGCCGACGGAAATCACTACTATGTCGGCTTTATCTACACGGGCTTTTCTTAATATCGGTTCATTTATTGCATCACCGTAAACAACCAGGTCTCCATTATTAATTTTTTCCCTGGCCAGTGAAGGGTCAAATACTATTGAAATATGAGATAAATTATTGTATTTTGACATCATTGACAGCTTTAATGCACTGGCATCTTTTCCTATAATCACCAGATGATTTTTAAAATCAGGTATTTCTATTTCTTTCAAAGGGAACAACCCGTTTATTAAGAATTTGGGAAGCGGAAGCTTAAGCAGAATTCTTGAAAGTGGTAATGATATATAAAACAAGAATGGGGTTAAAGCCATGGTTATTACGGCAACTGCCAGAAAAAGATGGTAGTAAAAATCAGACAGTATGGAATGATTAAATCCTATTTTGGCAAGGATAAATGAAAACTCTCCAACCTGACTTAAGGCGAGTCCGATTACAACAGTTCCCTGGAAAGTGTGCCCAAGGATGAATCCCGTTCCTCCTGCGATAATGGTTTTTATTACAATTACCAGAAGCACGCTCAAAATAACCAGCTGATAGTTTTCAATTACAAAAGAGATTTCGAGCAGCATACCAATTGACACGAAAAAGAAACTTGCGAAAACATCTTTAATTGGAAGAAAATTCCCAAATACATTGTGGCTGTATTCAGAATCAGAGATCATCAGTCCGGCCAGAAATGCGCCCAGTGCAAGAGACATTCCAAGTTTTGACGTCAGCAGGGCTATGGCAAAACAGATCAGGAAGATGCTCATTATGAACAATTCCTGGTTTTTTGTCATAGCGATAAGATGAAGCAGTTTGGGCAGCAGCCACTTGTTACCTGCATACACCATCCCCAGAATGAAAATTACTTTTATCGTCAGAATCATAAGTTCCAGAGGAACATTCACAGTGTTGCCGGCCAGAAGGGAACTGAACAAAATAAGAGGCACCAGCAGCAGGTCCTGGAAAATAAGTATACCCAGGACAGTACGCCCGTAGTTTGAAGTAAGTTCCGATCGTTCCTGAAGCAATTTCAGGACAAGAGCAGAGCTGCTTAATGCTAACAGGAAACCGAAAAAAATTGCACCTTTCCAGTTTATTCCATAGAAATGAGAGGCAAGCATAAATGCTCCGGCTGTAAAGAATACCTGCAACAATCCACCAAAGAACACAATCCTCCTGATTTTTAAAAGATGTTTCAATGAGAATTCCATTCCAATCGTGAAAAGCAGCAGTACAACCCCAATCTCGGCAATAAGCTCAATCTGATGTCCTGATGAAACCAGGGAAAGTAAATGGGGACCTGCAATAATACCTGTCAGAAGGTAGCCGACAACAGTGGGAATTTTAACTCTGGTAAAAACCAGGTTCACGAAAGTAGATAAGGCAAAGATTATTACAATGTCTTTCAGGATCGCCAGTTCCATCTTGTCTTTGCTTGCTTAAAATTAATCTCTTTTTGACATTGACCAGTGCTTTAACATCCGGTTAATATACG
>DCVC01000146.1:0-11122 GCA_002328625.1 Bacteroidales bacterium UBA2198 | reverse complement strand
GTTACCATGAAAAAAGTTGTTTTCTATTGTGTTCTGTTCCTTTTACTGACAATCGGAAGTTGCGGTAAAATGGAGAAAAAATCATTTCAGGGTGCATGGCAGATGGTTCAGATGCAAAGAATAGACGGGGCAAAAGTAACGAATTATTTTTCCGACCGTTATAATGTAAGCCAGATTAAAATATGGTCCGGAGGTCATTTTATCTTCGTCGGGAAATACGAAGTCGACACAACAGTCAGTTACAGATATGGTGTAGGGACTTATAACCTCCAGGGGAACATTTATGAAGAAGACATTTTATATCATTTCGATAAAGCCTATGAAGGACGTAAAAATAAGATCTGGCTGGAAATAAGGAATGACACTCTTCTTCACATATTCCCTGTAGATAATTCAGGGAAACCTGATCAGCGGACACACTGGATCGAAAAATATGTCAGGCTTAAATAACCTTAAATAACCTGAGTTACCAGTTACATATTGCCAGTTGCTTAAAATTTCTCTCCGTTTTCCAACACATAGGGAGTTACCTGGTAAACACAATAGTTAAGCCAGTTAGAAAACAACAGGCTGGCGTGACTTCTCCATTTAACCAGAGGTATTTGATGTGGATCATCATTCCTGTAATAGTTTCTTGGTATTTTTATGTCGAGACCTTTTGCTATATCCCTGTCGTATTCCGATTTGAGTGTAAGGGGATCATATTCAGAATGAC
The DNA here is from genome assembly GCA_002328625.1 of Bacteroidales bacterium UBA2198. Taxonomy (GTDB): domain Bacteria; phylum Bacteroidota; class Bacteroidia; order Bacteroidales; family VadinHA17; genus LD21. The sequence continues at coordinate 10,407 of DCVC01000146.1, read as the reverse complement.
CTGTAATAAAAATCCTTCTTAAGTCTTTTGAAGTCACCAGATAAATGCCTGCCTCCTCCGAATCGGCAAGTATCTCAAGATCCTTTATTTTCTCAATATCCTCTTTTCTTACTTCTGTGTATCTTGAATGTGGAGCAAGAAATTCATCATCAAATCCTCTGGTCAAAAGATTGGTTTTATTGTATATCCTGTGATTGAAGACACCAAACATCTTCTCATTCATCATGTATTTAGGGATGTTGTAATGATGATACAAACCTGCCTGTGAGGCCCAGCATATAAACATTGTTGAAGTAACATGAGTATCGGCCCAGTCCATTATCCTTACCATCTCTTCCCAATAATCAACCTCTTCAAAATCAAGATGTTCAATAGGAGCGCCGGTAATGATCATACCATCATATTTATGAATGGAAATATCATCAAATGTCTTGTAGAATGCATCAAGATGCTCTTTTGGTGTGTTCTTCGACAGATGCATCTTTGTGTAAATGAGGGTGATCTCAACCTGAAGGGGGGTATTAGACAGAAGTCTCAGGATCTGCGTTTCTGTTGTTATCTTAACAGGCATCAGGTTAAAGATCAATATCTGCAAAGGTCTTATATCCTGATGAACGGCTCTTGTTTCCTTCATTACAAAAATATTCTCGTTTTCGAGAATCTTTACTGCGGGTAAATTATCAGATATGTTAAGGGGCATGATTTTATTGTATTACACCAAAAAAAGAGGATCAAATATACTAAACGTCTGTAAAAAACAAGTGATTTAAGTATTACGGATTTAAAATACATTGTGATGAGGATCAAGATAAACACCTTTTTATGCAGTCAACAAAACTGTGAAAAACTCAGAGAATAGCTGGCAAAATTCGGAATTTTGAAAAAAAGTAATTAAACAATCAGACTGTCCTGTTTAATATTTCTTTTTTTCATTCTATACCATGATTCGAGATAGAAAATCCCAACAAGGAAGGTAGGGATGGCAAATATTAAAAAACCGAAGTTATCATAATTGATAATCGTTATCAACAGGCTTCCCAGCATTATGATTACAGAACCCCATAAGGGTTTCCACCAAACAAGAAGGTAGCCGGTCATGTAAGTAAAAAAGAATCCTGTCGGATCATCATACCAGTTAATCAAGGCAATTACAGTTTTATATACACCTATAATGCCTTTTTCTAAAATGTATGAGATGAAGGTTGTTCCGAAAATAAGTAACATCAACGAAGTCACAATAATGCCATATATTTTAGGTATAAATAGTAGCTTCCGTTTTGATTTCATAATATTTATTTAAATTAATGTTTATCACTGATCCAGAGTGGGAATCTGTCTGGATTCCTGATTTGAATGATGCAAGTTAATCTTTTACTAGTGTAAATATAAGCTCTGCAAATGGTAAATTTTCCAGACCCTGGATAAATAGCAGTTTTTCCGCAATAGTAATTAACAACTTTTTATGGTAATTTATTTAACTTATATGTATTCCAGCCATTTGTGAAGTCCTTCAATATTTGATATCTCCGGTTTGTAGTTTAAGAGACTTCTGGCTCTGCTAATATCAAACCAATGTGACTTTGTTAATTCACTTACCAGAAAACGAGTTAATGAAGGCTCGCTTTTTTCTAAAAATATTTTGTGAAGTGCCTCATTCAGAAATGAAAATAAACTTGCAGCCCACACCGGAGCTGATTTTCTTACTGGCTCAAAACCTGAAACCTGAAGCATCATATTAAGGAAATCCCATAATAAAACAGGTTCACCGTTAGTAATGAAATAAGCCTTTCCGCATGAGTCAGGATTGTTGATAATCGCATGGGCCGAATTGATATGAGCTGCCACCACATTGTCGATATATGAAACATCAGTCAGATTTTTACCATCACCGATTCTTCGCAACCTTCCATTTCTTGCCCTTGAAATAATTCCCGGGAACAGATGATTGTCACCCGGCCCATAAACTAAATGAGGTCTCAAAGAAAGTGTTTTCAATGAGGAGGTATTGGCTTTTAATATTATCTGTTCTGCCAAAGCTTTTGTTGAGGTGTAGTAAGATAATGGTCTGGAGGGGTAGCTAATCGATTCGTCTGATCCTTCGATATCCTTTCCACCGAAAACAACACTTGCTGAACTGGTATATATTAGCCACTTGATATTTTTGATCTTGCAGGCATAAATAATATTCTCTGTCCCCGTTACATTTGTCCTGTAATAATCTTTATATGAGCCGGATATCCCTGCTTTTGCGGCTGCATGAAAAACCATATCTGTATTGCCGCATGCATTCAAAACTGCATTAATATCAGATAAATCTCCCCTTTTGACTTCAACTCCGATTTTTCTAAGCTCAGGATATTCCCCCCTTGAAAAGGTTGTTACCTTGAATCCTCTCTTAACAAGTTCATGAACTAATGCAGAGCCTATAAATCCTCCCCCTCCTGTGACCAAAGCATTCATTTCATTCTATTTGCTGCCCATCTGGCCAGTCTTTCACGAAAGATCTTTGCATTATGTCTTGGATCGACCGGAAATTTTTTAAAGAAAACGATATCCGATATTTCCTTAGTCAGGTTGTTTGAACAGCCTAATTCTGACAATTCCTGAGAAAGTCTTTTTCCCGGATGGAATCCGGGTTTAAGCTGGATACAAATTACAGGTCTTTTCGTATCGGGTTCATCTGCAGGTACTCCAACCAGTGCAGAACGAGCAACACAAGGGTGTTGATTATAAACAGCTTCGCATGGTATTGTGAATAGAGTCCTGTCAGCTGTAATTACTCTCTGTGATTTTCGACCGACAAACCATAATCTGCCTTTTCGGTCCATCCTTCCAAGATCTCCCATCCGATGCCATATTTCATTTGAATTCTCGTCAAATATCTTGGAAAGCCTGTTTGCATCTTCATTATCCAGGTATTTTGTTGTCACCCACGCTCCTTTAACAACGATTTCCCCGATTTCAGTGACGGGCATCTGATTCGCATCTTTCCATGAATTGATTGGCACGTCAGAGATCTTTATGATTCTGACATCCATACCTTCAATAGGATAGCCGATACAGATACCAGTTTCATTTTCAGTCTCGTCAGGATTTATCTGCAGAAGTTCAGAGGCAAGAATATCAGTTACAGGTAGTGCCTCGGTTGCACCGTATGTTGTATGTATGTTAGCTTCCTTATCTATCATCCTGCTGAATGATTCTAAAATGAACTTATGGACAGGTGCACCTGCAGAAATAATACGTCGGAGAGACGGGAGTTTAACGCCATTAACGGCTCCATATTCTGAAATTCTGTCAAGTATCAAAGGAGAACCAAACATCTGGGTACATCCAAAATCATTTATGTTTTTTATCACTTTCACCGGATCGAGTCTTGAAGGATGTACCATGTCCATGTCTGCTATTACTGAAGAGGTACCATGACAAATAGCAAATAAGCCCAGCAGAGGGAATGTGCAAAGATCTATTTCATCAGACCCGATTCTGAACTGTGATCTGGTAATGCGGATCTGGTTTTTAAGCATCCCGGGTGTATAAATTACTCCCTTTGGTTGACCGGTGCTTCCGCTTGTGAAAAAAATTGCAGCGACAGAATTGTCTTCTACAGAGTACGTAGGAAATTGAACAGGCTTATCTTTAAGGAGCTTATTAAGACCTTTTATTCCTTTTACGAATTGAAATCCTGTAATTATGTTATTTCTTACTGAAATAAAAGTATTCGGATAAAACAATCGCAGTAAGTGAGCTTTCAGTATTCCAATAAAAGCATCCGGTTTAACAGAGGCCAGAGCTTTAGCCATAGCTTTAATACCCATGCCCGGATCGATCATAACAGGTAAGGCACCAATCCTTAATAAGGCAAAGACCAGAGTGAAAAATTCCATTCCGGCCGGCACCATCATAACTGTTTTTGTTCCCATCTTAATTCCTTTAATATCAAGATAATATGAATAAAGATCAACTTTACTGTTCAGTTCTTTATATGTTATCTTGTCGGGGTAAAGCAAGGCAGGTTTGTCAGGAAATCTTTCCGCATTAAATCTCAGATAGTCTGAAATATTAAGGAGATCATTACTGAAAACATTATGACAGGTCTGCTGCATAGGATTTAAGATTTAGTTTTCGTACAAGGCAACAGAAACATTTATACCAGAGCCGACCGTAATTAATATTACTCGCTTTGAAGCTTTAAAGCGATTATCGTCCCATGCCTTTTTTAAAGCAAATGCCGGTCCTGCTGTATGAAGTATCCTGTTCCCTGTTTTAGGTACTTCAATAATACTGTCAGATAAACCAATAATACTCATTAATTTGTGCACAAATCCGTCCGGGCTTTGTGATGGAATTATAAGATTAATATCCTTGAATTTATACCCCGATTCTCTAAGGAAACTAAACAATGATTCTGCAGCACACTTAACACATAAGTCAAGGTAACTATCTTTTTGCTGAATTAAAAGCAAGTTATTTCCATTTCGTTTCCATCTTAAATGCCCATAGTATGAGTGGCTTACCAATTCCTGGCTATATTCGGGAAAAGTATATGACCTGAATAGAGTAAAACCTTTCGGATCATTCGACCTGACAAGAATTATTGCAGCTGCTGCAGTCTCAAATGCAAATCCTTGTGACAATCCGGGGAAAGGATCTGAATCCCCTGTGACAACCATGCCACATGATATTTCTTCTGTATTTATTGATTCATGAATGATATGTATTCCTGTAAGCCAGCCGCAGCCACCATTATTCAAATCGAAAGAAAAAGTCGACCTGAAATTTCCGGAATCAGTATCAATAACAGTATTTGCACCGATATTCTCCTGGATCAGGGCCGCAATTGCCGGTTCTCCAATATTCTTATGACGATAAATTCCTGTGTTTATCAATATACCAATATCACCGGGATCTACTCCGGCATCATCCAGACACTGACTTGCAGCCCTTGCAGATAAACTGATCGAATTCCCCTTGTAAAAGCTGAACCGTGGTCGAACGACTGAAACCATTTCAATTTGTGAGCCCATACCTGGAAATCATTTCATTCATTTTGAATATTATAACTCCTATGATCAGTCCGGAAGCGAAACAGAGTAACATAATATTATCGTCCACGTCGAACCGCTTTTCATTCAGGTACCTGTATAATGCCAGAAAATGAGAGGTTGATGCAGTATTCCCCACTTCTTTCAGAGATATTACTATTTGCCCGGGTTTTTCACCGAAACAATTAAGATAATGATTGGCTCCTGAAATGATTGAACTTCGTGATGTCTGATGGGGAATGAGCCATTTAATTTCATTTAAAGATAAAGAGCTTTTCTTAAGAGCCTCCTTTACTATTGGGACAGATTGTGTTATTGCAGCCTGATGAATTTTTTGTGCATTAGTCTTCATCTTTCCTCCCGGGGCATTTCGGTTTTGTCTGCCTTTACACAGATTGCTAAATTTGCTTAATGTTGTAAAACCCGATATAATCAGACCTTTATTTTCGTCTGCCGTTCTTTCAATTATTACTGCTGCGCCGCAATCTCCAAGGGTTAGTGATGATATTTCCGGACTTAAAGATGTTTTAATATTCTTCACTGCATGATCACAGATATTCGAAATATATTCTCCACTGACTATCATACAGGTATTTATTATCCCCTGTCTGATAAATTTTTCAGCTACATAAACCCCTGTCAACATTCCTGCACATGCATTTGAAATGTCAAATGATATTGCTTTCCTGGCTCCGATGGAATTCTTTATCAATGTTGAGAAGGTTGGTTCATAAAGGTGAGATAATCCATTTTTATATTTTGTAATTGAACAGTTAATTATCATATCAAGCTCTTCAGCACTGTACTTTGAAAATGCGAGGCAATCTTTTGCAGCATCTACCGCCAGCGAAAACGAATCTTCACCGGGCGAACATACTTTTCTTTCTCTGATACCGGTAAGAAGTCCTAACTTGTGAATGCACGGAATTTTTAGTTTTGCAGTTAATTCCTCGGTGGTTAAACTTTTTTCCGGCATTTTAACTCCTATGCTTTCAAACTGACATCTCCAATCCATTTTAAGTTAAATTAATCAGAGCAATAATTCATCCGATTTTTTTAATAAATCTTATAATAATATCTGCAAGTTCTTCAGGTCTGTCTTCCTGGATAAAGTGCCCGGCTTCAAGTGTGATATGATTCTGTCCGATGGCTCCCGGAATTCTCTTCTGCATATATTCATCTGCTCCCCGGGTAATCGGATCTTTACTGCTGAAGATTGTTAAAAATGGTTTGCCAAATTTTGTAAGTGTTTCCCAGGCATTTTTGTTGACTTCAGATTCCGGATCATCAGGTGAAACCGGAACGAGACATGGTAATGCACGAATTCCGGATTTATATCCTGAAGAGGGGAAGGGAGCACGGTATGCTCTCCTCTCTTCTTTAGTCAGTTTCCGGAGGGTTCCTGATTCGATAATACGATCAACCGGTATGAAAGGACTGCAATGTGCAAAAACCTTCCATATTTTAAATTTTGGATGGATTTTCTGCTCACCTGTAGGCAGAATCCCATTACTGACTATTATTCCCAGGAAAAGATTTGGTTTACTGGCAGCAATTCTTAATCCGATAAGTGATCCCCAATCATGGCAAAAAAGGATTATATTCTTCAGGTTTAATTTCGTTATAAGATAATTAATCCAGTCAACATGTGCCTGATATGTATGATCAACTGTTTTTGCCGGTTTATCCGATCTGCCAAAACCGATCAGATCAGGGGCAATAACGCGAATACCTGTTTCAGCAATTTTTTTGATCACGTGACGGTACAGATATGACCACGCAGGTACTCCATGCAACAATAATAAAGGTTTGGCATTAGCCACACCTTCATCAACATAATGCATTTGCATGTTGTCGATAACAATATAGTGAGATTGAAAGTGGTAGTCTTTCAGGTTCTTAAAACGGTATTCCGGTGTTTGGAATATTCTCTCTATCGACACTTTATTCTTTATTTACGATTAACATCTACGTGCACCTTCTCTAACACATTTAGCAATTCTGTCTTCTCACATTTTGTTGAAATAACTATCTTTTCAAAGCGGGAAATCCCATAGGGCATTCTTATGAGGAGTTCTGCCTCCTCCGTAGTATAGAGTGTCTTTAAAATTTCACACAGAGCCTGGTTCCATGATGTTCTTACGGTGGTCCCATCAATCTTTTTCCTCAGTCTGTCATAAATATCTTCAATATTGCCGTGTGCCAATGCAACCTCCTGTTTTATTATTAATTAAAATCGAAAAGTAACTGACAGACCAGGTGAGGGATTATTAATTAACCCGGTTGAGGCTCCCACTAGAGGGGAATTTATTAAACCAATGTCTATTTCTGTTTTCTTCAAGATACCCTTTAAGGTTTTAGTACGGTCACTGAATCTGCCCCATAGTATCAATCCTGTGATTTCTATCGGAACTGAAACCGCTGTCAATTCTAAACCAAGCATATTTTTCCCGATGTCACCCGGAATCGGGCTGTCACTTTTCATCAAGATAATACCACCAATTATCCCTAAGACACCTGCTGTTGATAAAATAACACCTGTTGTCACTCCGCTTTTTGCTTTTCTCAAAGCTTCATTTAGTTGATCCTGTGAAAGATGGTTAGGATCGTTTACTCCATATTGTCTTTGATACCATTGGCAATGGCTGTTTGCGAAAATCAGTAATGAAGCAATAATAACCAGGACTATTTTTTTCATCTCTTCATAATCTCTTAACATGATCGGTAATTAATTTACATTTTCCTGAAACTTTTTTAGCCATATAATTCCAATACCTGTTATTACTCCAGGCAAAATGGAACCGGCACTGGCAGCTGAAAGACCAGCTTTGCCTGTCACCTGAAAAGCGAGGAAACTGACTCCCCACACCAACACTGCAAGCAAGACCCCAAAGACTTCTTACGGGAACATTCCTTCTGAATAGAAGCCATTGTAAGTACCCGACAACCGCACCAAGGCAAAGACCAACAATCAGGTTCGTTTCTTCCGGGTAAACAAAGTTGACAATGTACCCAGCTATGATTGACAGGAATAGTCCTGCAGAAAATGCGATAAAAGTAAAAAGAACCCATTTCCACAGAAATCCTTTTTCAAAAATGTGTCTTTCAAAGGCCATAAGGGATTTTTTTAATGGGTTACTTCTTCCCTAAGTATTTTTTTTCAAACATTTTCCACATTTCTATCACTTCATCCATAGGGATCTCTTCAAGAGGAACTGGTTGCATTATTGAAATTTCACCGGCGTATTTTTCAAAATCAACCTGCTGTGGGTTAAAAAGCTTTGCTATCTGCATCGTAAGATCTACAACCTCTATTGATGGATCAAGGTAGGTAAGTTCCCACTTGCTGACAATAACGCCTATCCCTGCCTCTTTGGCAACTTGTGGTAATTCATCCTTTACCAGATTAAGAATAGCAGCTGAAGAGCCATTGCTGAAAACACGTTGATGACCTAAGTACGACTCTGTTGAAATCTTATAAAATCCCTCATACATTTTTGCAGTATCAGACGACAGCATCATTTCTTCACTTTCTTTATGCAGCTTCATTATATGTTCTCTGAAATAACCGGATCTTGAATAAGCAAGAACAACCACGCGCGAATCGTAGGTGCCAACTTTAACTTGTTGGGCAAAACCAGGACTGATGAAACTTTGTAGTGTAAACAGAAAGATGATTAATACACCAGTGTAGTTTAAAATTTCTGAATGTGTTTTCATTTTACAAAAGTTTAAGGATTATGGGATTTTATAAAATTACCTCATTGTATCAACTATCGGATTGTAATTCTTTTGTATATTAGTTGTAAACTATTTTACAAGTATTTTGCATACACTTTTTTTAATTACACTCCAATTTTGCATCAGGAAGAAAAAATACTTTTCAGCCTTCTCAAAAGGGAAATAGCAGCTAAAATGATGCAATCATACCCGGGTGCCGATCCTGATATATCAAAATGGAAAGGTCAGGTTATTACTGATTTCCAGGAGGATCTTTTGATTAAAGTCAAAGGCAGGCTAAGCGAGAAGTGGTTTTACACCCATTTTAAAACTTTTAATCCGTCTTTGCCAAGGGTTGATCTGTTGAACATGCTTTCTAAATACGCCGGATATGAAAACTGGGATGATTTCAGATTTAAGAATTCTGATAAAATTCATTTGAAAAGAGCAATCGGAGCTCCGGACAAAACTCCGGTCAGAATAATTCTGATCCTTCTAATTGCCGTAATCCTTTTAGGGTTACTCTCAAGAATAAAATTTACCAGTAACCACAGTTTTACCTTTATAGATGCTGATACCGGGGAGCCTATCCGGAACAACAGGATCCAGGTCGACCTTATTCGGAACAATGAATCTCCGGTAAGTTATTTTTGCAACGAAAACGGTAGCCTGGTATTAAGGACAAATGAAAACCTGGTTAAAATGGTGGTCCGGGCTTCATATTACCTTGAAGATACAATTATAAGAGTACTTAAAAAATTTGAGCGGGTTGAACAGATAAAACTCCGGGCTGATATCTATTCACTTCTAATTCGTTATTATTCTCAGAATGATGCAGAGTCCTGGATGAACAAGCGCCAACAACTTGATAGAATGATAAGCGAAGACGCAATGATATATCAGGTTCCGGATCAGAGAGAATTAACGGGCATGGAAATCTATAATAAATGGGAGTTTATTGATAAGCTTACAATACCGTCTTCAAGACTCCGCGGGATTGAAATCATTAATGCTAGGTATCAAGATGGTAAGATAGTTATACTCAGGATCAGAAATAAAATTGAATAAGAGATGAAAATGATTAATGCCATATTTGTTCTGATTATAGTCTATTTTACCTGTTGTGCCAAGACATGTTCTGAAGATGATAATGAAGTGGCCGTTAAAGAAAGAGAATCTGTCATAGAGCTGCGCGATAGTATAAAACAAGTATTTGGAACAAGTCTACCCGGTAATCAATATTTAAGAGCCTTAGAGACGACTGCCCGGCTTAAGCTCATTGAATTTTCTGACTATCTTAAGATAGTTTCAGATTCTTCGGTGGACATAAGGCTCCGTGAGCAGGCAGGAGAGATGATTAAAACTCTTTTTGTTTCAGATGGAACAGATGTCCGGAAGTGGAATATTGTGCTTCAGAATACTGATATTGATTCTCTTGAACAGATGATCGGGGCAAGTTTGTCAAAAGGGATGCCCTGCTGGATCAGACCTTATGAAATCACTGTCAGTGTGCCATTAACGTTGGAAAATGATTCAACTTTCACCGGCAGACTATCGTTTAAAATGGAATATGTGCCTTTTATTTATCAGGATAAAGAGAAAGAAATCCATGGGGTTTACATGATTGATATCCATGCAGTTA
>DCVC01000090.1 GCA_002328625.1 Bacteroidales bacterium UBA2198 | reverse complement strand
CTGTGATGGTCATAAACAGAGCTGCTTATGAGGTCCTTTCGTTCGAGAATTTCTGCCATTACTTTTGCTACCTTCTCAGGCTTTCTCATAAAAGGAGACGCAATAGTGTATAATCTCCTGAAAATCCTGTTTTGCATGCGATCAATTCCCGAACTGAATATTCCGGGATCAAAACCGATACATATAAGGTTGGTGAGAGGAAACCTTTCAACAAAATATTTGCACATCATTGCCAGATATAACTTTGAGTTTGAATATGCCTTAAATGCCCTGTATTCCGACTTATCATCAAAGACAGCAAGATCTCCTTTTGCAATGCGGTATACAGGCGATGTGACAGCTGCTATCAGGACTGGTTTATCTTCGTGATTATTCCTCAGAATAATCTCATCAATAAGCAAATGAGAAAGAAAGTTTATCTGAAAGGTATATTCAAGTCCGTTCTTTGTCGTAATAATACACGGAGGACTGAGAATTCCTGCATTGTTAACGACTATATCAAAATGATTACTCTTACATAATTCCTTTACCAAAATTGCTGTTTGTTCAAGATTATCCAGATCGTTGCGAAAAAATTTAAAATGATCCTTGTACTCCGGGAAGAGTGTTTCTTTTCTTCCCGTTACAATTACGTCGTATCCCCTATACAGAAGCAAGCGGGCAAGTTCAAGGCCCAACCCTGAGGTTCCGCCAATTATAAGGATTTTACGAGAAGTTGGTGAAGATCTATGCATCAATTCAAAGGTTGTTCGGGATGGGGCAAACATAAGAAAAGTAATTTTTATTATTTAGTCCTGTTGCACTATATTTGAATAGAGTTTTTCTCCATGAAGAATATACTATTAATATTATTATCCATTCTTTCAATTGGCGAACTTCATTCACAGGCTAAAAGTATCTACCAGAGCGGCCTTTCTGCTGAAGAGAATCTGAAAGCCATTGGGAACCTTGCTCCCTACGCTATTGGAGGAATAGGCTGGGATAACAGGTACGAGGGGATTAAGGGCAGCCCGAGATTGCTTGATACACTTCTGCCCTCATATCTCCTGATTAAGGGACAAAAGAATTACATTGAGCTTCCTGCTGATATTGATATTGTACAGAATAATTTACTTTTTATTCATCCCAAAACAGGGCAACTGCTTTCTTTTCCGGCTGATATGGTAATTGAGTTAATCATTGTAAAAGATGGAAAGGAACTGGTATTCAGAACAACGGGGGCAAAGGATTTTGGGAAAGAGATGCAGAAGCAGACCTTTTACCAGGTTTTGCACCCGGGACCCAATGAATTTATTAAAATCCCCTATAAAGTATTTATTGAAGCTGATTATAGAAAAATCTACAGTGCCGATAGACGTTATGATGAATATATAACAAATTTCAGGTACTATATAATTGGGAATGATGCTGTTTTTCATCCTGTCCAGTTAACAGTAAAATCGCTCTCGAAGCTCTTCCCTGACAAAAGGGAGCTGATCAGATCGAGTTTCAGGGAAAAGAAATATTCTGATAATGAACAGATCGTGATTGCATTTCTTGAAAAAATTCGATAGTTTCAATGTATTAATTCCTGATATCATGAAACCCACATGTTATTCAAACACAAACACTGATAAATATAATTTCATCAACATGTGGGTTTCATCATATCTATAAAATCAAAATCATATTGTGATGAAAAAGAACAGTCTGTTTTTCGTTGTTTTAATGCTGATGATTATCTCGTCGGAACTGTTTTGCCAGGATTGGCCGCAGTTCAGAGGGCCCGGGCGTGACAGCAAAGTAACAGGGTTTAAAACGCCTGCAATATGGCCGGTTCAGCTTACACAGGTTTGGAAAATAACGGTTGGATCGGGTGATGCCACTCCCCTACTGTCAAGAAACAGAATTTTCCTTCATAGCCGACAGGATGGTAATGAGATTATAATGTGTCTTGAAGCAGCTACAGGAAAAGAGATCTGGAGAAGTCCATATCCGGCTGCTGCGGTAACAGGTCCTTCCAGTTCACACCCCGGGCCCCGTAGTACCCCTGCAATTTCAAATGGTAAAATAGTAACTCTGGGAGCTTCAGGGATACTATCATGCCTCGATATTGCAACTGGAAAGGTGTTGTGGCGGAAAGAAAACCCAGGCAATGCAGTACCCCAGTTCTTTACCGGTATGTCTCCCCTTATTGTTGACAATACCTGTATTGCCCATCTTGGAACACAAAACAAAGGGGAAGTGGTTGCCCTGGATATGACATCCGGTTCTGAGAAATGGAAATGGGAAGGCGACGGACCTTCTTATTCCTCACCAGCATTAATGGTAATAGAAGGCAGAAAACATGTAATAGTCCATACCGAAAAGAACCTTATCTCCCTGAACCTGGATGATGGCAGATTACTATGGAAGGTTCCCACACCTGTACAACAGAGATTCTATAACTGCACAAGTCCTTATGTTAACGGAAATCTGATTTATTACACTGGTCAGGGAACCGGAACCAAAGCTGTTCAGGTAACAAAGGAGGGGGATCTTTACGTACCAAGAGAAATATGGAGCAACACCGAGGTTGGAGCAAAGTGGAACACACCAATATTAAAAGATGGTTTTCTCTATGGTTTTACGGATCAGAGAAGAATATACTGCATTGATGCTGCAACCGGAAAGACAAGATGGCTGGATGATGCTATAAACAGTGATTTTGCAACGATTGTGGATTGTGGTCCGGTTATTATTGGCTTCCCGAGTACAGGAAACCTTATTATACTCAAACCCGACCCTGAAGTTTATAAAGAAATTGCCAGATATAAGGTTGCTGAAACAGCTGTTTATGCTTTTCCTGTTATCGCGGGTAACCTGATATATGTCAGGGATTCGGATTCTCTTATTATGTATAAAATAAACTAGGGATTCGCTGATATCTCTACTGTGACCTGGCAACAGGTTCATAGGTCATAAAATCTCCCCTTGAGTTGGTGAGGAGGTTTTTAGTAAGGTATGATATCCCGGCCCCAATAGCTGCAATAACAACTGGTTTAAGAGTTATCCAGTTAATTGCGAAACCACTGGCAATCAATTGGTAAACACCTGTAATAAAAGTACATATTACTGTAACAATTATACCTCTGATAAAATCCCCCGAGTTTAACTTTAGAAATCCTGAATTCATTGCAATATAATTAACTATTAACTTTCTTTATCAGCCCCGTTCCTTGCCCCTCTCTTTAAATGATTTTCAGAGATCAGCTTTCGTGCTTCGGTCTTCGATCTTCTAGAGTTTCTCCTTGAGCAAGATCTGCCTCAGTTCATTTGGAGAAATTTTTTCCTGAATCTCTCCTCCATCTGCAACTGTTATATTTCCAGATTCTTCCGAAACGACAACGACGAGGGCATCAGTATGTTCAGATATACCGATTGCAGCCCTGTGTCTCATTCCGAATCGCGTGGGAAGGTTTGGGTTATCAGTAATTGGCAGGGGTACTCTCGCAGCAAATATCCGGCCGTCTTCAATCAACACTGCACCATCGTGCAAGGGAGAATTCTTAAAAAAAATTGTTTCAAGCAATTCCGCACTGATAACAGCATTTATCTTTTCGCCGCCTTCTGAGTAAATATCAAGGCTGCTTTTCCTTCCAATAACAATCAGTGCACCTGTTTTTTTCCCGGCCATTACTTCCGCTGCCCTCACAATTTCTTCAGCTTCCCTGGGACTTCCCTGCTCATCCTCAACGGAAGCAAACAGTTTACCGAATGAGAACTTGCTGCGGCTGATATACCTGTTTCCTATAGCAAGAAGAAATCTTCTTACCTCCTGCTGAAAAACTATTATAAGTGCAATAACACCTACACCTATAACCTGCCCGACCAGTGCTCCGATAAGCTCCATATTTAGAGCTTTCACCAGGAGCCAGAACATATAAATAAAGAATATCCCGATAAAAATACTTAATGCAGCGGTGCCCCTTATGAGTTTATAAAGTTGAAACAGGATTATTGCAACAAGGAAAATGTCAATTATATCGAGAGCTGTGAGGTGGAGTACCATTTATCAGATTAATATACGATAAAAGTAAAAAAAACACTTAACTATAGAGAATAAAAAGAGTAAATTATTAAGTTCATGACACAGTTTTTTTCAGGTAGAAGCCTCTTTGATTTTTCCTATAAGCATAACAGTATGAACTGCCTCCTTTACATCGTGTACTCTTAGAATATCTGCCCCGTTCATCAGTGCAGCAGCATTAAGTACCGAAGTCCCGTTCAGGCATTCCTCAGGAGTGATCTTCAGTGTTTTCCAGATCATTGATTTTCTGGATACACCTACAAGCAAAGGTAATCCTGTTACTGAAAAATCCCTGAGCCTTGTCAGCATCTCAAAGTTCTGGTCAATTGTCTTTCCAAAACCGAAGCCAGGATCAATGATAATATCCTTCACACCCATTGACTGAAGACGGAATATTCTCCTTCCGAACCATTTTAAAATATCAGATATAACATCATCATAAACAGGATTTTTCTGCATATTTCCTGGGTTTCCCTGCATATGCATCAAAATATATGGGACGTTCAGTTTCTGTACAACCTTAAACATATCAATATCAGCTTCCCCTCCCGAAATATCGTTAATAATATGTGCGCCGCACTCAGTAACAGCTTCAAAGGCTATTTCCGATCTGAAAGTATCTACAGATATAACAGAGTGGGGGAACTCGCGACTGATAAGTTTTATGGCCCCAAGAACACGTTTCTTCTCTTCATCAGCCGGAATATCAACAGCTCCGGGACGGGAAGAATAACCACCAACATCAAGAATATCGGCACCATCCTTAAGCATTCTGGCTGCAACTCCGATAATTTCATCATCAGTAGTGAAGCTGCTTCCCCTGTAAAATGAATCAGGAGTAATATTTATTACACCCATGACCCTTGGAGTCTCAAGGTCAAGAAGCCTGCCATTTATGTTTATATATCGTGATCTATCAGGCAACCTGCAATACTTTACTGACAACGAAATTAACAATTTTAATTAAACTCCTTTTAGTCTTTCATCTTTGAACATACGTTATTACATTTGCACAAACGGTAATCAGAATCACAATGAGGTTATTTGTTGTTGAAGGAGTTGACGGATCAGGCAAATCTACACAGATAAAATTGTTAAATGATTTTTTTGTGGAGAAGGGTTTTAAATGCAAATATCTTCACTTTCCCAGAACTGAATCACCCTTTTTCGGTGAACTTATCAGCAGGTTTCTGAGGGGAGAATTCGGGACCCTGGAACATGTTGATCCATACCTGGTAGCCATGCTTTATGCAGGTGACCGGAAAGATGCCGCACATATTGTCAGTAACTGGTTGAGAGAAAATAATATTGTATTACTCGACAGATATACTTATTCCAATATTGCTTACCAATGTGCAAAGCTGTCAGATCCTTCAGCCCGGAAAAAGCTTATGGATTGGATCCTTGCCCTGGAGTTTGAGCATTTTTCAATACCAAGACCAGATCTGAATATTTTTCTTGATGTGCCACTGTCATTCACTGAAAAAAAACTCTCGGAAAAAAGGTGCGGAAACGACAGACAATATCTCAAGGGCAACCACGACATTCACGAGAAGGATATTGCATTCCAGATTAGGGTCAGAGAAATTTATTACAGTGTTTCCATGTCCGACGAAAGGCTTGTCGTCATAAACTGCAGTAACAGAAAGGGATCAATGCTCGAGCCGGGAAAAATATTCCGGCTTATAATCAAAATAATTACTGAAAGGGAACTACTCTGATATGAAAATAATAAGAATAATTAGCCGAACAATAGTTGGCCTGGTATTCATGTTCTCAGGTTTTGTCAAGGCGATTGATCCTCTGGGCTCTGCATATAAGTTCCATGATTATTTTCAGGCTTTCAGCCTTGGATTCCTTGATTTTCTGACCCTTCCTCTTTCAATTACCCTGTGTACAATTGAGTTTACTGCAGGTCTTTCAGTACTTACAGGTTTCAGACAAAAAGAAGGAAGATGGGTCGTTATGATATTGATGCTGGTTTTTACACCGCTCACCTTCATACTGGCATTAACAAATCCTGTATCAGATTGCGGTTGTTTTGGAGATGCTGTTCATCTGACCAACTGGCAAACTTTTGGTAAAAATCTGATCCTGCTGATATTTGTTTCCATGCTTTTCACCGGAAAGAAAATTACTGATGTCCGGTATAAACCATTAGCAGAATGGTCAGTATTATCAGGGTTTGCATTTCTTCTGGTAATCTTTTGCATTATTAATCTGCGATATCTGCCTCTGCTTGACTTTCTCCCCTTCAAAACAGGCATAAATATCCCTGAAAAAATGATAGTACCTGAAGGCAAACCGGTTGATGAATACAGAACAACTTTTATTTATGAGAAAGATGGTTTGAAAAAGGAGTTTACTCTCGACAACTATCCGGCAGAAGATACCTCATGGGTATTTGTTGATCAGATTTCAGTACTGGTAAAAAAAGGTTATATACCCCCTGTCCAGGACTTCATCATTACTGATATTCATAATATTGATTTAACCGACAAGATATTGTCGGACAAAGGATATTCAATGNNAAATACAGTAACGGGCATGTTTTTTGCACAGCTGATGAAATAACGTTAAAAACAATGGTAAGATCAAATCCGGGGTACATCCTGCTGAAGGAAGGTAATATTATAGGAAAATGGTCATGGGCAAATGTGCCTGAACAAAACTGGTTCAAAGATGAAATTACTGCGAGGCAGATTGAGAAACTTTATAACAGAAATGGTACACTTTACGTTATAATAGTCATAATGTCAATTACAATTGCACTTCTGTTGATAAATATATTGTTGGAAAACAGATTTAAATCATAACATTAACTTAAAAATTAAAGGATTTTTTATGAGAAAGAAAATTGTTGCAGGGAACTGGAAGATGAACATGGATCTGGAGGAAGGAATAAAATTTGCAGGATCTTTAAATGAGTATTTTAAGAATAAAACTGATGTTAAGGTCGAAATTATTCTTTGTACACCCTTTATTCATCTGGCCGTTATGAAAGAAATGCTAAATCAGAAAAAATTAGCTTTCGGCGCACAGAATTGTGCATCTGAAGATTCAGGAGCATTCACAGGGGAAGTATCAGCCAGGATGATTAAGAGTACCGGTGCCCGGTTCGTCATAATAGGACACTCCGAAAGAAGAACATACTATCATGAGGATGATCTGCTACTGAATAAAAAAACCATTCAGGCAATAAACAGCGGACTTGAGGTCATTTTCTGTTGCGGTGAGGTAATTAAAGAAAGAGATCAGGAAATTCATTTTGCCGTCGTAAAAAAACAGCTGGAAGATGGTTTGTTTAATCTGGCTCCGGAGGATTTTGAGAAGATAGTAATTGCATATGAGCCCGTATGGGCAATAGGAACAGGATTGACCGCAACTCCTGAACAGGCACAGGAGATGCACAAATACATACGCACTCTGGTAAAAGGTAAATACGGAAATGAAACAGCCGAAAATGTATCAATTCTGTACGGAGGCAGCTGTAAACCTTCAAATGCATCTGAGATTTTTTCTAAACCCGATGTCGATGGAGGGCTTATCGGAGGAGCGTCGCTTAAGAAAGAGGATTTCTGTGCGATAGTCGAGGCTGTTTAAACTGATATTAAATCCGGAAAAAGCAGATGATTAGAAATCTCACGATCTTCCTTTTTTCATTTTTTTTCCTGTTGCCGCAAATTGCTTATTCCCAGGCAAAATCTGTCTTTTCAGGTGAACCTGAAAAATTCAGGGAGGAACTTATTGAATTCATGGGCCCCAATCTTTCTGAATCTCAAAAGACCAACCTGGGTGCTTTTATATCCAGATGGGATAGTTCGGCCTTCAGTAAAAGTAATATGATTCAGATCCTTGACCTTTCAACCCAGCTGACCGGCAGGCAAATGAGGGCAATACCACACTTCGACGAATTCCTGAAAACTCTAAACGATTTTATTGAATACAAAAGAGATGATGCATTCATAAGTTACTGGCTGACAGGATTGAGTGAAATGCTTTTCAGTCCAAGGTTTTCAAATCAGTCCATTGCTAATTATGTGCATAGTACCAGCCTGCTGATAAAGGAAAATCTGCTGATAAATACCGGCACTGTTAAATGGAAGGTCAAAAACAAGGAACTGGAGTTCGAACATGATACCGTTTTTAAAATTGTTTTTTCAGATGCCACTCTTACGTGCTATTTTCAAAGAGACAGTGCTGAAATTTATAATGTTTCCGGAACATATTTTCCTGACTTGCAGCTTTTCAGAGGGACAAAAGGGCTGGTCACCTGGGAAAAGGCAGGTTACGACAAGTCAGACGTGTTTGCTGAACTGGGCAATTTTGAAATCAATATTACAAAGAATAATTATACCTGCGATTCAGCTAAGCTTACCCATAAAACATATTTCAGAGAGTCTGTTTATGGTGTATTGTCCGATCAGGCAACTGTGATATCAAGCAAAGAAAAATCAACATATCCCCGCTTCGAGACCTACACAAAGCACTTCTTGATAAAAGACCTCTATGAAGGAATCAATTACGAAGGAGGATTAGCATTTGAAGGTGCAAATGTAAAGGGGACAGGCGAGAGATCGGCACCCGCAAAAATCACCCTGTTCAGACGGGATTCTCTCTTTATAAAAGTCAATTCCCGGGAGTTTCTTTTTACAAAAACAGGATTGAACAGCCAGGAGACATCTGCAACAATTTTTCTTGGTTTAGATTCTATTTATCATTCAAATCTTGGATTTTCGTACAACTCGACAAACAGGCAGGTAAGCCTTTTCCGTACAAATAATCCTGTTTCAAGAAGCCCTTACTACAACTCATATCATAACCTTGACATGTATTTCGAATACCTGACATGGGACATGAATAACTCAAAGGTTATTTTGTCGAGAGCACGAGGTGCTTCTCTGGGACAGGCACTTTTTGAGTCTTCCTCATTTTTCAATTCTGACGATTTTCTGAGAATGATGGGGCTGGATGATTACCACCCGCTGAACAGGATAAAAAAATTCAGTGAATGGTATTATTCTGACACGTTTTCTGTTACCGAGTTTGCCAAATGGCTTAATAAATCTGAAGAGATGGTAACCGGCTTATGTATTGAACTTGCAAACAGAGGTTTCATTTTTTATGACCGATCAAATCATGAGATAACCATTAAGAAGAAAACAAACGATTACCTCGATTCGTATTCAAAGAAAAAAGACTATGATGTAATGTCTATCCTGAGCGAAACAAAGGCTCCTGTCGATAACGCTCTCCTGGACCTCAAAGATTACAGTTTAACCGTCAACGGAGTTTCAGGTGTTTTTCTGAGCGATTCACAGAGAGTTGCTATTTACCCCTACGGCAGGCAACTGGTAATAGGGAAAAACAGAAATTTTGAATTTGATGGTGTTGTACAGGCTGGTTTGTTTACAATTTATGGCCATGAATTCAAGTTCAGCTACGACACTTTTAAGATTAATCTTCAGAAAATAGACTCAATAAGAATAGCTGTCGAAACTGACAAAAAAGATGATTATGGTAATTCGCTGATAAGTGACATCAACAATCTGATCCAGCTTACAACAGCGGAGCTGTTCATTGATGACCCTGATAATAAATCAGGCCTGAAAAGCCTCAGTCAATATCCGATAATAAACGCTGTGACTTATTCTTATATTTTCTATGATAAGATACCGGAGCTTGACGGTGTATATCAACAGAAAGATTTTTATTTTAAAATAGATCCTTTTTCGTACGAAAACATCGATCATTACTCTGCTGAAGACATAAATCTTACCGGCGAGTTCTATGCGGGTAATATACTCAAACCAACAAAACAACATCTGACCTTTCAGCAGGATAATTCTCTTGGTTTTAATATGACCATTCCGGATGATGGTGTTGAAATTTACGATGGAAAAGGAAGATTTTTTGATGAAATAACCATGAGCAATAAAGGCATGAGAGGCAAAGGCACACTTAAACACCTGACTTCAACGACAATGTCGGACGAGTTTAAGCTTTTTCCTGATTCGATGCTTACCGAGGCCAGGCTTTTTCAAATTAATAGAGATGGTTCCGGTTTGTTTCCTGATCTGACAGGAGAGAATGTCAGAATAAAATGGCTGCCCGGGGAGGATGAATGGCTGGCCTATAACGGGAAAGGGCAGAATTTCAACATGTTTGATAATGGGACACTTCTTGATGGAAGCGTGAAGCTTACACCACGATTGCTCAGTGGATCCGGCATAATTAATATGCCGGACTCAAGAATAAATTCAAATCATTTCACTTTTAAATCCTATACAATAAAAGCAGATACTGCTGATTACAATCTAAAATCACCTTCCACCAGCGGTTATGCTTTTATCGCTGAAGATGCAAATACTGATATCAATTTCGGTTTGAAAACAGCCCGTTTTCATCTTAATACAGGGTCATCTGTAGTAAAATTCCCCGAGTTACAATACATATGTACCATGACCGATTTTGAATATAACATGGAGAATAAAATACTCAGTATGGAACAAAAAGGCAAAACCGGGTCATCTCTTATTTCACCCGACAGGTTGCTGAGGTTAAGCTTCTCCAGTCTCGATAAACCCACTTTCTTTTCCACAAATAATCTGAGAGACACTGTTGCTTTCACCTCAGGGAAAGGCAGATACAGTGTTGATGAGGAATATATTGAAGCTGAGGATATAAATTATATTCACATTGCAGATGCCCTTATTCAACCTGCAGGCGGCAAAATCAAGATAACACGCAGGGCAAGGATAGAGACCCTGCAAAATGCAGTTGTTGCCGTCAATAACCGCCATATCCTGCATTCTGCAAGAATAAATATTGAATCTTCAAAACGCTACTCGGGCAGTGCAATTTATGATTATATTGACGAAAACAAAGGCATACAAAAGATAAGTTTCCCTGAGATAACAGTTGATACACTAACCACAAGTGCCAGGGGATTTATAGCCGCCAGCGAAAAATTTATGCTAAGCCCTGCCTTTTCCTTTGCAGGTGATGTTAACCTGTCAGCCCGGTCAGATCTTCTTAACTACACAGGATCAGCCGGAATTGTGCAAAATTGCAGAGAGATAAGAAGTTTTCCCGTCAAATTCAAGGCAGCACTCGATCCAAAGAATATCCTGATCCCCATTGGTGATAAACCAAGGGATTCCAACGACAATATTATTTACTCCGGTTCGTACATTAATATCGATTCTGTTCATATCTATCCGGCATTTCTTTCACAGCAAAAATCCTGGACAGATATCGGACTGGTAAATTCAAAAGGCTTTCTTTCCTTTGACAAAAGATCCGGAAAATATAACATTGCCTCTCTGGAAAAATTGATTGATCCAACCTTACACGGTAATATCACTTCCCTGGACAAGACCTTTTGTGTTCTTTCAGGTGAAGGAGAAATAAATATCGGAGCCAATTTTGATCTTATGAAGATGACTTCATCAGGACGAGTGATACACTCCCTGGATTCGGGTAAAGTCTCCCTGCAGGCAGTTATTGCCCTGGATTTCCACTTTTCAAATGAAGCTTTGAAAGCAATGAGCGATGAAATCAGGTTAATACCCTCACTAAGACCGGTCAATCTGAATTCCGAGTTTAACAACAAGGCAATGAAAGATCTCCTGGGAATCACGGTAGCTTCAAGAATAAAAGAGGAGATAAATTTATTCGGAACTTCCAGAAATCTTCCAAGAGAGTTTACCTACGAGCTGTTTCTTAACGATGTAAATCTGTTCTGGAATGAAACAACCAACTCTTTCAGATCACAGGGCAAAATAGGTGTGGGATTTGTCGGATCCCAGCCTGTAAATGTTTATGTTGACGGATTTGTTGAAATACAACGCAGGCGTTCGGGCGACTTCATCGATATCTATCTTAAGGCCAATGAATCAACATGGTATTATTTCTCATATTTCAGAGGAGTGTTGATGGCTCAGGCATCAAATATTAATTTCAATACAATAATCAGCACCGAAAAGATTAAGGACAGAAGAGACCCTAACTCCAGTGTAAGAGTACCTTACACCTACATGATCGCCGT
>DCVC01000314.1 GCA_002328625.1 Bacteroidales bacterium UBA2198 | reverse complement strand
ACCCTTCCGTTCAAAATTACAACATCAAAATCGTTTTTGCCTGATGAATCATTATTGATGCAGGATTGATTGAGCATTGAAACCAGAAAAAGGAAGCCCCAGGTAAATATTTTTTGCACCATGATTTTCTTATATATTTAATTGCTGGTTTGAATCAACTATCAAAAATAGAAAATATTACATCGTCTATCGCTTTGTCAGCCGTAGCTTTTGCGAAGGCTGGCCAATAGTACATAATATTTCACATTGTCATGACACAATTTTTACATAACTTATACCTTTTCGTGACAACGGGCATTTATGGTCCTCTTATGCAGGCTTGAAGATACGCAAACGACATTACTATTTAAACCGCGGAGAGGTTCCATCAAACATCATCATAGAATTCAAACAAATAATCATTATTATACTCAATCCGGATTCTTGACAGAGTCTTGACATAACAATTATATTTCTTGACACGTATGTGATTTAAAATTGTGAACTTTTGTAAATTGAAATAATATTTAAATTTTCAAATGCCTAAGAAAATCCGGATCGGGAATAACAGGATCCTGTTTTATTATTTTCTGGCCATTGTACTACCAAGCATTGTGCTTGGAGCTCTTGCTTTCAGAGGGGTTATCAATGATCAGGCTATAAATGAAAGAGAGATCAGGCAGCAGCTTATGGAATCCGGTGAAAAAATCATTACAGAATCGGACCTGTTTATTTCAAAAACAGAGGAGCAATTTTTACAAAAAGCCGGAATGACCGGAATCCCTCCGGCTGAAACTATTTTCTTTGAAGATCCGGTTTTATCAGAATTCTTGCAGGAGAAACCCGGGATTGAGGGCATTTTTTACATACAGCCTTCTGGCAAGGTACAATTGCTAAAATCAGGATTGCTCTATTTCCCTGACGGGACTTTTAATCAATTTAACTCAAATATAGAATCTGACTTAAATGAAAACTTTTTAAAAGGATGGAAATATGAATTTCAGGATAAAAATTATCAAAAAGCATTAATTTTTTATCAGGGTCTTATCAAAGTGACAAAAAACGATGCGTTGATGCCTGCTCTGCTAATATCCGTGGCCCGAATTCAGAAAAAACTCCTGAACCTTACAGATGCAATAAATACATACAGGCTGATTGAACAAAAGTACAGCCATGAAAGAATGAATGGAGGAGTACCCCTGGGTGTTATAGCATTAATGGAAACCGGCCGACTCTATTTAAACCTGGGAGATACCCTGAATGCATTAAAATCGGCAAATCATCTTATTTCCCTGACAGCGAAATCACATTGGGAATTGGAGGTTTCACAATACAACCAGTTGATATCTGAGTGTAATGAAATTATAGAATTAAGTGACAGGTGTAATAATGAGCTATGCAGGGAAGAGGGAAAGCAAATTAGATCATTTTTGGATGAACTAACAACCCTTGCTGATAATACCAACCAGCAATTAATGTTTCTGAATAAGGCTGTTATGGTATCAAAAGAATCAGGTTTCAGGTCACCGGAAGCTGAAAGCGAATGCAGAGTATATATGAATTTGGAACAACAGGCAATCCATTTCTCTGTATTCCCGCGATCAGTTAATGGGCAATGGGGCATTATTTATAATCTCCCGCAATTTCTAAATCAGTTAACGCAAACAATTATTCCCATCGAAAAACAAAAACTCGATTTTCACTGGCAAATATTTAAAGAAGGCAGGGAATTACTCTCTCAGTCGCCTGATAATTCATCCGGAGATATCAGAATCACATCGGCATTCCCCTCATATATGCCCTCCTGGTCCCTGGTTCTTTATAAGGAGTCACCCGGCATTATGACTACCTTTTTTAGTGCTTCTCAGGGTATCTTTATGTATATCTTCCTGCTAATTGTTATTGGACTGGTGCTTGGTCTGTTTTTTACCCTGCAAATTATTAATAAAGAACTCCTGCTTTCGAAAATGAAATCCGATTTTATCAGCACTGTTTCCCATGAATTTAAAAGCCCCCTGACTTCAATCAGGCAGATGTCTGAGATGCTGTTTAATGACAGGATAAAAACGAAAAGCAGGAAAAAAGAGTATTACGCAGTAATGTTGGAGCAATCAGAAAGGTTAAGTCATCTGATTGATAATATTCTTGATTTCTCAAAAATAGAGGAAGGGAAAAAAGCTTTCCGGTTTGAGAAGACCAACCTGACAATACTGATCAACAGGGTAAAATCAGCTTTTCAAAATAGTATTGCAAATGAAGGATTCTCAGTTTTTTCATCTGTTCCCGAAACACTTCCTGAACCTGTAATTGACAAAGAGGCAATTCAGCAGGTTTTATACAATTTACTCGATAATGCATATAAATACTCCGGAAATTCAAAAGTCATTGAGATAATGGCAGAATCTGCCGCAGATTCGGTAAAAATCAGTGTAAAGGATTTTGGAATAGGAATACAACGCGAAGACCAGCATAAAATTTTCGACCGTTTCTTCAGAGGTGGTAACGAGTTAACGCGTTCCGTAAAAGGGAGCGGAATAGGACTGACTATTGTAAAAAAAATAATTGAAGCACATCGCGGCACTATTTCTCTTGATAGTACTCCGGGAAAAGGAAGTACTTTTCAGGTGACCCTGCCCATAGATACAAAAACAAAATTATGACAAGAATATTAATCATCGAAGACGAAAAAGCAATTCGTATGGCTCTGGAAGATGACTTCATCGCAGAAGGATATCGGGTTGATTCAGCTACTACCGGAACCGTGGGCCTTCAAAAAGGCAGTGAGCCAGATTACGATATTATTTTACTGGATATAATGCTTCCCGAAATGGATGGATTTGAAGTGTTAAAGGAACTTCGCAAAAGAAATGTGCGAACTCCCGTCATTATGCTTACAGCTAAAAGCCTGGAGATAGATAAAATCCTGGGATTGGAATTCGGTGCCGATGATTACGTTACCAAGCCATTTAGCCCAAGAGAATTGCAGTCTCGAATTAAAGCTGTTCTGCGACGAGTGAATGAAAAACCGGAAATGTCGTCTGAAACACAATTCTCATTTGGGAATATATCAGTTGATTTTCAAAAATGCGAGTGTTTTAAAGGTGATGAAAACATTTTATTGACCACCCTTGAATTTGATCTGTTAAAATTCCTTATTAACCATAAAGGGCAGGTTGTAAACCGTGACCTGATTGTTCATGATGTGTGGGGAAGTGAGGTTTTTGTAGCTCCAAGAACAGTAGATACGCATATTTTAAATTTGCGAAAAAAAATTGAAGATAATCCTTCACAACCAAAATGGATTATTGGCATACGGGGAAGAGGGTATAAATTTTTATCTCCTTAAAACTTCATCTTAGCTTGACACAACTCATTCGTTACTTGTTCAGTTCAAATTTCCGGTGGTCTAACTTTGTTCAAAAAAGTACATCATGAAAGCATTATTAATTATTTCGGTTTTTTGCCTGACGGTTATTTTTAACGTTTCTGGACAAATAACACCACAGGAGATGCTTAATAAGGCCATCTACCAGGAGGAAGTTAACGGAAATCTGGATGAGGCGATAAAATTATTCCTTGAAATCGTCGATAAAAATTCAACAAACAGGGCGGTTACAGTGGAAGCGTTTTATCACCTTGGATTAACCAATGAAAAACTAGGCAACAAAAAAGCAAAAGAATATTACGAAAAGATCGTAAACAATTTTGGAGACCAGCCGGAATTTGTCCGGATTGCCAGGGAAAGACTTTCAGTACTGACAACAGGCGTTTCACACAAAGAAATTGCGCTAAGACAAGTCTGGGCTGGAAAGGATGTGGATATTCTGGGCAGCGTTTCAGCCGATGGAGAATATGCTACCTACACTGATTGGAATTTTGGAAATCTGGCGATCAGGAACCTGAAAACCGGTGAAAATAAACCATTGACGAATGAAGGCAACTGGAAAGGTCCTATACAATATGCTTTATTCAGCCTGATATCTCCCGATGGAAAGCAGGTTGCCTATGGGTGGTATAATGTAAAAGGCATTTGGGAATTAAGATTATTAAAGATTGGCTCTCAAACGCCTGTTTCCCTTTACTCATGCGTAGCAGACGAATATCCGATTCCTGAATTTTGGTTTGCTGACGGCAAAAAAATCATTTTTTGCACTCTGAATGAAAAGAATAAAATATGGCAATTATCTTTAATCAATATAACAGACAAAGAAGTACGGCTGCTTAAAGAAGCTGGCGGGATTTCTTCGCCGGGAAAGGTGTCATTGTCCCCGGATGAAAAATATATTGCTTATGAATTGCCAGGTCCTTCAGCCAAAAACTCTTATGATATTCACCTGATGTCAATTGATACGAAAGAAGAATCGGTACTTGTTGAAAATCCCTCAAATGACCGGTTACTTGGCTGGATACCGGGAAGAAATGAATTATTGTTTGCGAGCGACCGTTCAAACACAATCGATATCTGGGCCGTAAATACTTCCGGAGAAAAATCAACTGAGATACCAAAACGAATCCTGACAAATATTGGAGACATCTTTCCTATGGGATTTACAAGGGATGGGTCTCTTTATTATGGTATAAATTCAAATATTTTCGATTCTTTTATTCTGCCTTTTGATCAGAATACCGGAAAATTGTCAAATACTCCCCGTACTGCATTATTAGGTTCCATCTTTGATGTCTCCTGGTTACCTGACGGAGAATCGCTTATCTGCAGAAAATACTCAGATGACTGGATTCTCAGACTGTTAAAATACAACAGCAAGTCCGGCGAAAGTCAGATACTGGCAAATAATCTGGATATAAAGGGTGAACCAAAAATTTCTCCCGATAGCAAGTCAGTATTGGCATTCGGATATGACAAGTCCAGCTCAGAAGACATAAACTATGAGGGAGGAATTTATTCCATTGACATTAAAACCGGTTTGCCGGTTAAAATTAAGGTTAAGCAGAAAATCAACAAGAATGGAGGTGTAGAGTGGGATAAAGACGGGAAAAATATCTTTTATATAAATGACAATCATCTCATAAAACATAATATCGAAACAGCAGATGAAAAGATAATTTTTACTAACAAAAATTTGTTCTTCAGTCCGGCCTTAAAGAGATCATTTGATGGCAGGGATCTTTTATTTGATGGTATTGCAGATACCCGGGATACAGCAATGTTAAATGAAGGTGAGGCTTATTTGTTGAGTATTCCTGAAAGAGAGGGTGAGATAAAAATCCTGTGCAAAGCTATTTTTAGCGGCGGGATGCTAAAAAGATTTACTCTGACACCTGATGGAAAATATATTTATTTTTCTGCTGTTACTCCACCTCAGGAACAATCAATATTATGCCGGATCCCTGCAACGGGAGGGACGCCGGAAAAAGTCTGGCAATCTAAAGGTTACAGGATCGTAGGAATAAGCATTAATCCGGATGGGAAAAGCATCGCACTTTCAACAGCCGTAAATCAGGGGGAAATCAGGGTAATAGAAAATCTTGGAAGGAAGGTTGCTGAAGTCTTTTCGGATGAAATGTAATCAAAATGTTATGATTTTACACTCATACGGTTTTAATTTCTGGCGCCCTTCGGGGCGCTTGTCTTTTTACTACAGCGAGAAGCGTAAGATAGTCCGCCGTATCGATTGCTATATAACACTTCAGAATTAATGTAACAGATTTTATTTAGTTTAGGAAGAACATACCTGAGATTCCTCATTCCGCTATGCTCCATTCGGAATGACAAATCAATTTGGTGAAAAGGATGGAAAGGAGCAGGTTCGCCTGGGCGAACCTGCTCCTTTCCATCCATATTGACCCCAAAACAGTCTGTCATTCCGAGCGCTAGCGAGGAATCTCCTTGTTTTAGTTGGTTGCTAATGATTCTTTTAATTAATTTTAAAGATGTTACACGAATTGTGAAGAAATACATAGCTATCGGGAGGCGGGCAAGACCTGAAGTCTGATTCTTGCCATTAAGCCTTTATGCTTTCACGCCTTAAAGCATATAAATCCTTATACATTTGCCAAATCAATTAATTTGGCGTATTTTTGTATATAATATTACATATATTACGCCTAATTATGAAATCCAGATCATTAAAATCTGCCATTTTAAGTAAGAGCCAGCTCTTTTCTGGCAGAATAATTGTACTTACCGGTGCACGACAAACAGGAAAGACAACCCTTGCAAAACTTACTTTTCCGGATCTGAAGTATATTGCAGTGGATGATCCGGTTTTACTGGGACAATATACCTCACTTACTGCTTCGCAATGGAATGAATACTATCCTCATGCTATTCTTGATGAAGTGCAGAAAGCTCCTGTTCTTATTGAAAGCATAAAGGCTGTATATGACCAGTTCCCTGATGCAAGCTATCTGTTAACCGGATCAAGTCAGTTTCTGCTTCTGAATAAAGTCAGGGAGAGCCTGGCGGGTCGCTGTACCATTTTTGAGCTTTTCCCACTTACTATTCCGGAACTGATGACTGAGAAATGGGATGAAGATATTCGTTTATCTTACTTCCAGGAGTTTTTGCAGAAAGGTTATTTACCCGATGTTTTACCTTCGTTTATGATGGATCCTGATTACGCCGTGCGTGAAAAATCATTTCAGTATTATATAACAAACGGGGCATATCCGGCACTTACCAGGGCTGGTATGAAAGATAATGGCCGGTTTGAATGGTTAACAGATTACATACGAACATATCTTGAACGTGATGTAAGAGATCTTGCCGATTTCAGGTCACTTGAACCGTTCATTAAAGTGCAGAGGATGACAGCATTGATGACAGGCAATCTCCTGAATTATGCAGAGCTTGCAAAAGATGCCGGGATTACTGCAAACACGGCAAGACGGTTCGTAAATTATCTTGAAATAAGTTACCAGGCAATTTTACTTCAGCCGTGGAGCAAGAACAAGCTGAAACGGCTGGTTAAAAGTCCGAAACTTCATTATCTTGATCCTGGTGTTCAGAAGGCGATCATACAAAAGAGAGGTTCCCTGGCCGGAAATGAATATGAAAGTGCCATAATTGCGGAGATATACAAGCAGGTTAAGAACATATTATTCCCCGGATCATTTTATCATTTGCGTACTGTTGACGGCCGTGAAATTGACCTGCTGATTGAGACGGAGAAAGGTTATTATGCAATTGAGGTAAAGATGGCAGGCCGCGTATCAAATACTGATGCCAGACATCTTAAGGGACTAGGCCCGATCCTCGACAAACCACTTCTTTATTCGTTCCTTCTAAGCAATGATCCGGCTGTCCGGAATATTTCAGAAAACATCCTTGCCCTTCCGGCAGCCTTGTTTTTAAGCTGATAAAAGTCCCTAAGTCTCTTAGTCTCTTAGTCTTTCTGCCTTTGCGCCTTTGAGCCTTTATTATATTTTGCCGTGACACAATTTTTACATAACTTATACTTTCGTGTGACAATGGACTTCTACTCTTCCAATTCGAACTGTAACGTATTGTAACTTCACAAAAATTTAACAAAACTAATTTATTCCTTAACACAAAGTGTACAAAAATGGGTATATTAAACTCCTTAAATTAAGTGGTTAATGAGCTAATCCTCAAATGAGAACCAAGAGATACTTTAGTAACAAAAGGATTATTGTAAATTATTTGTTGTTTATTGTAATACCTAGTTGTATACTGGGATTTCTGGCATTAAGAGGTATAAGAAATGATCAGGCACTTATTGAGCGGGAGCAGAGAAAAAAATTGGCAGAAGTTGGTACTTCCGTTATTTCTGAAACTAATTCGCGTATTAACATATTCAATGACAGATTTAGGGGAAAAATTCCTGACTTGTCCCCCTCATTCCCTTCTTCTTTAACTTTTGAAGAACATACATTAAACTCCTTTATTGAAGAGAACAGTTTGATCAGGAGCATTTTTTTAATTCAACCATTAGATTCAATACGGATATTTCATCCGTCACTTTTATATCTTCCTGAAATTATTGAAGAAACAGAAAAAGAATGGTCTCCATATAATAATATAAATTTATTTATACAGGGATGGAATTATGAGTACAAGGAGAAAGATCTTCAGAAAACTCTTCTTTATTATCGAAAAAAGTTAAAGGAATTTGAGAAAAAAGAAATAGAAGGATATATTCTGACACAGATTGCCCGGGTTCTAACTAAACAGTCTGATTATAACAAAGCAAAAGAAACCTACCTGCTTATTGAATCGGAATATGGAGATATAATTATCGACAAGCGAATTCATTTGGGCGCTATGGCCCAATCGGAAATATGCAATATTAGTCTGTTGGCTGGAGATACTACTTCATCTCTGAATTACTCAATTGAATTTTTAAACGGGATATTAAATACTGAATGGCAATTGGATCATTCTGGTTACAAAAATCTCTTATCTTCCACCAATAACATTATCAATCGGTTTAAAGAAACTAATAATGAACAGGTAATGGCCTTATTAGCCGGTGCAGATTCTCTTTTTGAAAAAATTTATATTCAGGAAAGAAATACAGAATATCTTTTTGAATTTGTGAAAAATTCGTCTCTTTTAGTTATGGATTCTCTGAAAAAATCGGATTATGAAGGGCAAATCCCTTTAATGAATTATGCTGCAAAAGATGGTAACTCATTTTATGTGTCGCTCTTTCGCGGGGCAGAAAATAAATACTGGGGGCTGGTTTTTAACATCGATGAAATATTTAATGATATACTTCTCCCATCAATAAGAGAGCATTCAGAGAATGAAAATTTTCAGTGGCAGTTAT
Organism: Bacteroidales bacterium UBA2198; assembly: GCA_002328625.1. GTDB lineage: Bacteria > Bacteroidota > Bacteroidia > Bacteroidales > VadinHA17 > LD21. Next base: position 12,062 of record DCVC01000314.1, on the reverse strand, counting down.
TTGGAGAAGGAGGAGAGTTAATTGCGAATTCATCGAATATCAATTTCGAATTGGAACCAGTAATAATAGAAGCTCCCCGGGAATTGCCTGTTTGGACCCTTAAACTATATACAGAACCAACAGGATTAATAAATACATTGTTTTTCCCCGGACATAATATCTTCTTGTTTATTTTCATTTTTATAGTATTGGTCCTTGCACTGGGTTTATTTTTTACAATTCAGATAGTCAGTAAAGAACTTCAGTTGTCAAAAATGAAGTCTGATTTTATATCGACGGTTTCGCATGAATTCAAAAGTCCTTTGACATCAATAAGGCATATCACTGATATGCTGGTTTTAAAAAGGGTCCCCACGGAATCAAAAAAGCAGGAATACTACGAGATTATTCAACAACAAAGTGAGCGGCTGAGCCATTTAATAAATAATATTCTTGATTTTTCAAAATTAGAGGAGGGTGAGAAAAGTTTTAGATTTGAACCTCTCTTTATAGATCAAATTCTTCAGGAAATAGTCATATCCTTCAAAAATTCGATTCCGGATAAAGATTTTAAAGTAATCTACAAACAAGGAAATCATTTACCCGGGATCAATGCTGATAAAGGGGCAATTACCCAGGTGATCCATAATCTCCTGGATAACGCATTTAAATATTCCGGGAATTCAGATTTAATTGAGGTTTATGCAAAATCGGATAAGAAATCAGTTATTATTTCAGTTAAAGATTATGGCATTGGTATTCCTTCGGAAGAGGGGGATAAAATATACAGCCGATTTTACAGGATTAGTAATGATCACACTCAACAGGTGAAAGGAAGTGGCATTGGCCTGACAATAGTGAAACAAATAATAGAATCCCACGGGGGAACTATTTCTCTTGAGAGTAAAGTTGGTTCAGGTAGTACTTTTATTATTAAACTACCCATATTAAAATAGAATACTAAGAAACGATCATTCTTCAGCAGACGGACAGAAGAGGATCCCCGCCTGACCGGACGGGCAGGATTATCAAGCGAGTACCATCGAATACCGCTGAAAAGTTAAAAATACAATGAGATGAAAAAAATGTTAATAGTTGAAGATGATGATGCCATCAGGAAAGCGTTGGTTGATGATTTTACATTTGAAGGTTTCTGCGTTGAGTCTGCAGTTATGGGTAAGGAAGGGCTGAAAAAAGCATTTGACCCGGATATTGATATCATTTTACTCGATGTAATGCTTCCGGAAATAGATGGTTTTGAGATTTGTAAAGAGCTGAGAAAAAATAGGGTTGAAACACCAATCATTATGTTAACGGCTAAAAGTCAGGAAATTGACAAAATTCTTGGATTAGAGTTTGGCGCTGACGATTATATTACAAAACCGTATAGTTCACGTGAGCTGCGTGCCAGGGTAAAAGCAGTTCTTCGACGAAGAAATAACGAAAAAGGAAATGCAAATGAAAGCCAATTCAAATTTGGCGATTTTGAAATTAACTTCAGAAAATTTACATGTATTAGAAAAGAGACGAGGATAAACCTGACCACACTAGAGTTTACATTACTTCATTGTTTAATTAATAAAAGGGAGCAGGTAATGAGTAGGGATGAAATATTAGACGTTGTATGGGGTGAAGATATAATGGTAGCTCCACGGACAGTAGATACTCATATTGCCAAATTAAGAAAGAAAATAGAAGATGATCCTTCAAATCCAAGATGGATAATCGGTTTCAGAGGTATAGGCTATAAATTTACATGTTTATAGTGCTTTGCATTTGTTTAACACAACTTCACAATTCCAACATATAAGTGTTAAACCGGGAGGTTAATTTTGAAATAAAAAACCATGAAACGAGTTTTAGTTTTTCTAGTATGCTTCCCTTTGGTTACCGGTATTACTTTCGGGCAGGAGAAGCAATCGGATGAATTACTTAGTAATGCAATCTACCAGGAAGAAGTGAAAGGTAATCTTGAAGGAGCAATTCTTATTTACAAGGATATTATTAAGAAATATCCCGGGCAAAGGGCTATTGCTGCAGAGGCTCTTTTCCATCTTGGACTCTCTAATGAAAAATTAGGCAATAAAATAGCAAAAGAGTACTATGAACAGGTGGTTAGTAATTATGGAGACCAGCCGGAATTTGTCCGAATTGCCAGGGAAAGACTTGCCGTGTTGACAACAAGCGTTTCACACAAAGAAATTGCGATACGACAGGTTTGGACTGGTCCTGACGTAGATAATTGCGGAAGTGTATCAGCTGATGGAGAATATCTTACTTTTAATGACTGGAATAACGGAAATTTAATGATCAGAAATTTAAAAACCAGTGAAAAAAAACAACTGACATTTGAAGGTACATGGAAAGACTCCAGTCAATATGTTTTAAATAGTTTGATTTCTCCGGATGGTAAACAGGTTGCTTATTCCTTGTATAAATATAGCGGAAGTTGTGATTTAAGATTAATAAAATTGGGTAATCAAACACCCATTATCCTCTGTTCTGGCATGGAGGATATAACTCCGAGCCTATGGTTTTCAAATTGTAATAAAATTATTGTTCAAAAATATGATATCGGTAAAAAAATATGGGATTTATCTTTGATCAATATTGCCAGTGGGGAAGTTAAATCACTGATAAAAAAAGAATTAGCGCCCGGACCCGGTCCTCAGTTCTCTCCAGTAATCTTATCATTATCTTTTGATGAAAAATACATTGCTTTCGACTTCCCTGATCCTTCTGAAAATGGTAAATATGATATCTTTCTGCTGCCAGTTGATTCAAAAACTGAAATACCTATTATCAAACATCCGGCAAACGACCGTTTGCTTGGCTGGTTGCCTGGCAGCGATAAATTACTGTTTACAAGCGACCGCTCCGGGACAACGGATGTTTGGGCTGTTAGTACCTTCGAAGAAAGAACATTTGAAGAAACAAAATGTATCCTTACAAATATAGGGGACATATTTGATCCGATGGGTTTCACACGGAACGGATCTCTTTATTTTAGCATGGGGACTTTTCATAATGAATCATTTATTGTTCCATTTGACAACGAAAACGGGAAGGTATCGATAAACCCGCGGATATCATTATCAGGTATGATCTATGATATCTGCTGGCTGCCTGATGGAGAATCGCTGATCTGCACACAGAATATTGTGGAGCCGGATAAGAGCTGGAGTAATACCCTTCATCTTGTAAACAGCAAAAACGGTGACGCCAAAGCCATTGCCGGCAATTTAAAAATTGAAGGACAGATCCGGCTTTCCCCCGATGGCAGATCAGTTCTGGTATTAGGACTTGACAAAAAAAGAATAGATGGTAAAATGGGAATTTATAAAGTTGATATTGCAACCGGTCTGCCGGTCGAAATAAAAGTTAAACAGGATGTTTCCCAATCAAACAGCGTCGAGTGGGATAAAGAAGGAATAAACATCTTTTATACCAGCAATGATAAGATTATAAAACATAATATTAATTCAGGTGAAGAAATGATCCTGTATAATGACAAACGTTTGCTGCATACAATCCTGACAAGATCCTTTGATGGCAACAACCTGTTATTTGATGTCCTGGTAGGTTTTAATGATGAAGGTAGTCTAAGCATATGCAATTTTTTAATAATCCCAGAAACAGGAGGAGAAGAAGCCAGAACAATGTGTTCATACAGCAGCGTTCAAAACTGGAGGTTTAAAAGGTTTGCTTTGTCACCGGATGGGAAATACATTTACTACTCTGAATCTGGAATTGCTTCAGGAGACAACTCAACATTATGCCGGATCCCTTCCGCAGGAGGAACACCGGAAAAAATCTGGGAATTAAAAGATTATTTCATAGCTGGTATAGGCATTCATCCGGAAGGTAAACAAATTGCACTTTCAGCTTCTTCTCCCGGGATTGAGATCCGGGCAATAGAGAACCTTGGTAAGAAAGTGGCTGAAATCTATTCCGTGGATAAGTAAACCTACTGTTAATATTTTACACTCATACAGTCTTAAAGTCTGGCGCCCTTCGGGGCGCTTGCCTTTAAGTCTTAAATCCCGCCAAATCAAGAAAGGTCTTGCTCTCTTCGAATCTTACCTTGATGATCTTAATACAGCCAACCGTGCCGATAGCTATCGGGAGGCGGACATCCTTGCTCTTCCGGCAGCCTTGTTTTTAAGCTGATAAAAATCCCTAAGTCCCTGAGTCTCTTAGTCACTATTCTTTTTTCTGCCTTTAAGCCGTTGCGCCCTCACGCCTTTGAGCCTTTATTATATTTTGCCGTGACACAATTTTTACATAACTTATACTTTTTCAGCCCTCAAAATGTTTATGAATGGGCTGATTTAAAAAAGTATGTCTGAACCATAATTCAAAGGCCGGATCGACAAATTCAAATCCTTCTTTCTTTTCCTGTATTATATCATTATTAACGAGCATCGTTTTATTTTTACTTACATTCCGTGGTGTTCCGAGACGGTATGTAGTCATTGCTGACACTGAAGTTAGTCTGCTTTCTCCATTTAGTACGGCAACTAACAGATTGAGCTGTGTGGTACTCAGCGTTTCGGTTTCCTTTTGATAAAAAGGTGTATTGGCATTTATCAGCTCGGAAAGAGCCTTTTCAATTATATCTTTCGTTGCCCTGTCAGTTGTAAGGTTCCATGTGTAGTGAGCCAACTGTTGAACATACCAGGAATGGCATTGCATCAAATCTGTAATCAGTGCAGCATCATCATTGGTTATTTGCTTGCTTGTTCTTGTAAAACTTTTGGATATGAATCTGATCCATTCATTTCTTACTATTTTTTGAAGGAGCATTATATCACCAAACCGGTAAAAGGGTTTTGAGGGATTGTTAAAGATATCTTTCATCATGTGTCTGCGGCTCCCATAAATACAATACGTGACATTCTGCTGCCTTTGCCAAATCGCTCTTAACTTTTTCTCAAACGACTCAAAATCGTTGAAATCTGCAATATTCTGGAATTCATCTATACACACAATCATTTTAATCTTCTTCTGCTTTGCTATTGTCTCTGCCAGGTTGATTATTTCATCTTCGTTTTTCTTCATCTCCTCCCAGTTGAAGCTGATACTGAAATCATTCACGGGATCAATACCGATTTGAATTTTAGGCAGCAGCATTTTAAAAAATGTCCGGGCATTCCTTGCCCATTCCTGCCATTTTGAAGAAGATGCTCTGATCAGCTCACGGGCAAATTTTTCCATAAACTGCTCCGCTGAACTGACAGTGAAAAGGTCTATTACAGCTACCCGTATCTGTTTATTGTTTTTGCTGATCATGGCAATTGTTTTCTCTACCAATGAAGATTTCCCCCATCTCCTGGGAGAAATCAACGCCGTATTAATTCCGCCTTTCAAATTATCGGATAGTTTCCTGATTTCATTCTTTCTGTCGATGAATGCATCGTTGATGACCGTTGTTCCGTAAATAAAAGGAGAGTTTTTCATACGTTTATTTTTTTTATTCTTGATGGTCGTATACGTTGCCCCGCTCAGGCGGGAGAACCGACAAAAAGAAATATTTTATACCATTTTATATTATACCATATAGTATTATACACAAAGGTATAAAAAATAGATCAAATTCTTACAAATATTTTATTGATATCATGAATGGCGGTCGCGAAGTCTTACGACAGCCTAAGTCAAGACTTAAAGTCTAATTCTTAATTTGCCTTTGCGCCGTTGAGCCCTTAAGCCTTTGCGCCGTTATGCCGTTATGCCGTTCATTATTTTGCCATGACACAATTTTTACATAACTTATACCTTTTCGTGACAACGGGCTTTTCTGGTCGCCGTAGCTTTGTAACAAAACCAAAGGGAGGACCAAAAAATGAAACCAATCTTGATTTCCGTCATTCTCGCCATCTTCCTAGCTGTTGGAAGTATTAATCATTTAATCGCCCAGACTCCTGAGCAACTGTATCAGAAAGGATTGACCAAAGAAGAAGGAGAAGGTGCACTGCAGGATGCAATCAATCTCTATAACAAGGTCGTAGATAACTCAAATGCCAGTATATCCTTGCAGGCTAAGGCACTGTTGCATATCGGCATGTGTTATGAAAAGCTTGGAACAAAGGAAGCATTAAAAGCCTACCAACGCCTTATAGCTAATTTCCCGACTCAAAAAAATGAGGTTGCTTATGCCCGGGAAAGGCTGAACAAGTTGGTTCAACTGATGGCCGTAGATCAGAAAGTTCCCCTGGCACCAAAATTTACAAAAATCAAAATTCCTACAAAACTTTCCTGGTCAGTAAGATTATCACCCGACGGGAAGAGCCTTGCTCTAGTATCAGAAGAAAAGATTTATATAATGCCACTTTCCGGAAATATAGGTCCCGATATCCCTGGAGCACCAGTTGAAGTGAATACAGACAGTATACCCGTAGAATATACTGATCTTTCCTGGTCCGGTGATGGCAAATGGATTGCTTTCAATGATCCGGGCTTATCCGGTCCAAACCAAAAAATATACGTTGTATCTTCAAAGGGGGGAACACCTGAAAAGATAATTGAAAATTTCCGTGATGCCCGTATTGTCAACTATCGGATAAGCTTATCGCCTGAAGGTAAAAATCTGGCTTATTCATCGGTTGAAGATAATGAACAACACCTTTATACAATTTCTGTTAAAGGGAGTAATCCCATCAAACTAACCGATATGCAGGCAAGAGAGCCGGCTTTTTCTCCGGATGGGAAATTGATTGCATATGTGGAGGATAAAAATCTTGGAGTCGGACAGGGCGGATTAGGTCTATGGGTTGTTCCAGTCTCGGGGGGGACTCCTTATCTGGTTGCAGAAGCTGGAACTGCATCCAGCCCTGTCTGGTCGCCTGACGGTAGTATGATTGCTTTCCTGGACTATAGTCAAGGTCAGGGGGAAAATCGTTACAGCAATCAAATAAATATTGTTCCTGCCTCAAAGGACGGAATAACCGTAGGAAGGGTAACATCAATTGACATTCCCGAAGGGATTGAACAAGTCCGTATGTTGGCTGGATGGACACCCGATAACAAGATAGGTGCATTGTGCATGACAAAACAGGAATTTGCGATTTACTCTTTACCGGCAAAGGGGGGACAGGCATCAATAATCTTGAATAATTGCTATGCTTTACAACCACGATGGTCACGCAATGGGAAGCAAATTATTTATACAACCCCACCTCTTGAAGGAGATAATAGATTTTACAGGCTATTCCTGGCTTCTATGCCGGCCAATGGGGGAAACAGCACACCACTTCCCACAGATCAGGAAGGAAAAATCATCCGGCAACTATCCTTTCAGGGAGGGAACCGGGTATCTCCTGATGGAAAATGGATTATCTCAGCAGCGGTGACACCTTCAGACGCCAGTCCTGAAATCGAATTTCCAAGAACTAAAATCTGGAAAATCGCTATCGATGGCAGCAAATCAATACAAGTCACCAAAACACAGGGAGCATATGCAGATCTATGCCCAAGCTGGTCACCTGATGGGGAAAAAGTAGCTTTCGTACGGGTTAAGTTAGAAGTAGGGATGGATCCATTTGGTAATGAAGCAGGAATTTATATTATAAATTTTTCAGGTGGAGAACCAAATTTATTGACTTCTCTATCTGGTAAATATGTTCTATCACCTGTCTGGTCACCTGATGGGAAAATGATTGCTTACCTGTCTGCAGAACGGGGCTCAAGATCTAATTCGACCATGAATGTAATAAACGTCTCCACTGGTGAATCACGAGTGATTGGGAAAGTTCCGGCTGCCCATGTCAACATAGAACTGGCCTGGTCCCCTGACAGTAAACGGATTGCATTCAATGGAAAGAGTATTCATGTGATGAATATTGAGGATGGGAGTATCAAGGATATTGAAACGAACCTGGTCGATGTTGGAATATGGCATCTAGATTGGTCTCCCGATGGAGAACAATTCGTTTTCAGTGGTATGAAAGGAGGGAAAGATGAATTCTGGTTCCTGGAGGATTTCCTGCCGCTTCAAAAGCTGCAGCTGGAAAATGAAAAGAAAGAGTTGTTAATCAGGAAAGCACTTGCCAATACAGATATAGAACCTCTGGGATCTGCATCTCCCGATGGCCGTTATATTTCATTTGTAGACTGGAACTCGGGTGGTAATCTGGGAATTTTAAATCTTGAAACTAAAGAAAGACGACTTCTAACGAATTTTAAAGATCCCAATGAACAGGCATATTATTCATCGTGGTCACCAGATGGGAAACAAATCGCTTACTTCTGGTGGAGGTATGATAAAGATCAATATAATTTAAGTATCGTTGATGTTAACAGAGCAGAATCCAGAGTTCTTTTTATTTCAGACAAGAATAACTGGATCGAATTAGGTAACTGGTCATCTGATGGCAAGTATATCTTTGCTACAATAAGCTTACGTGATGAACCAAAAAGCCAGATTATCAGGGTTTCTGCAGCTGATGGCACAATAAAAGTGCTGAAAACATGTGAAGAATCCTATACCGGAGGGAAACCCTTTGTCTCTCCCGATAACAGGTTTGTTGCATATGATCTGCCGGATAAGGATGTTTCGGGAAACAGTGATATTTTTCTTTTATCACTCGAAAACGGACAGGAGAATACCCTCATAAAACATCCTTCCCACGATTATATACTTGGGTGGACTCCCGATGGAAAAAACATTTTGCTTGCCAGCGACAGAAGCGGAACAGTTGATGCAATGAGCATTGCTGTCGAAAACGGAAAACCAGTTGGTAATCCAAAACCTGTTAAACAGAATATTGGTCCGATAGTCCCTATGGGATTTACACAGTATGGTTCATTTTATTACGGGCAATGGCCAAACGCAGATAATATTTATTCTGTCGAAATAAATTTCGATGAGGGCAAAGTACTTTCAAAGCCCACCCTCTTAATCCAAAGGTTTGAAGGCAGAAATTATTCACCCGATTATTCTTCTGACGGAAAATATCTTGCTTATATTTCCGGACGAGGCGTTCTGAATAAAGGAGTATCCGGACGTGTTCTCTGTATACGAAATCTGGAGACAGGACATGAAACTGAAATTATTCCGGATCCTGAAATATCCGGCAGAATTTCCGATCCCCAATGGTCACCGGATGACCGTTCAATTGCACTGACGTGCTATAATAAGGATGGTTATTCCAGAATCTACAGCTATGATACTCAAACTAAAGAATTGACACCTCTAATAACGGGATCCGAGGGTCAGTTATCAAATATCGAATATGCGGATCCAGTATGGTCGAGGGATGGAAAATCATTATTTTATCTTCAATCGAGCAGGTATTCAACCACCTCATGTATAATGGTTAGGAATATTTCAACTGGTGTTGACAGGGAATTGTACAAATATTCTTCCAATGATTTCATGGATCGCCTCTTCAATATTTCACTTTCACCCGACGGCAAATGGCTGGCTGCAATTAACAGGGGCGAAAACAGGGTTCTTAAAGCTTTTCCAACGGAAGGAGGAAATTCACGTGATCTGTATAGTTTTAAATTGCCCGGAGGATGGCCTTTTTCACAAATATGGAGCAGGGACGGGAAGTATATTGTTTTCCCTATCAATGAAGAAGAGGGTGGTTGGAGTTTGATGCGAATTGCATTTGATGGAGGGGAAAAACAAAAAATAGCCTTGAATCTCATTGGAATTAGTTCTCCAAGCCTTCATCCGGACGGACGGACTCTTGCTTTCCGGAGCGCAGGTTATTCAATGCCCGAAAACAATATCTGGGAAATGAAGAATTTCCTGCCAAAAGAAGAAACAGGTAATCAACAGAAATGAAGCTTAGGAGAAAATATATTTCAAGAATAATAAAATAGATAATTATGGTGTTAAAGAAGCCAATTATTACTTTATCTTCTTCGTGAGTCTTTGTGTAATACTTTGTGTTCCTTTGTGGTTCAATGAATTATGTTTAACCACAAAGGTACTCCAAGGTTAGGTCAAAGGTTCGCAAAGGATTGTTTCAACAGCTTCTCATTTAACACCATGGATGTAATATTCTGGTATGGTTAAAACATAAATGCTTTCATGAACCATAAATTAAAACCTTCTTCCAGGCTTACAATTATTTTTATCCTTGCAGTAGTTCTTTCGGGGAGTATATTGACTTATTTCAGTATTAATAACATTTCAAACCTGAAAGAGCTTACTGAAAAGAGGATCCTTGAAGAACAGAGGGAGCTTTCTGCAAGGTTTTCAACTGAAATACAAAATAATATAGAGAAAATAACCCATGTTTTAAATGTAGAAATCAGTTTGTTTGATGTTTTGAAAGACTTATTGATAAAGAGAACATCTGAATATGATTTTATTATTCAGTCATTCATCCTGAAAAATAACGGTCAGTTTATTTATCCATATTTTATCGGGATAATCGAAAATACGCCAGAAACAGAATTTTCAAGCAGGTTCAGATCTGCCTACAAAGCAGGAGAAGAAGCTGAATTTACTAAAAAAGACCCTGGAAAAGCAAAAAGCTATTATTTATCGTGTTTGGGTCATTCAACCGGAAGCAGAGATTCGGTCAAAGCATTAAATGCATTAGGAAGAGCATCGATAAAACTTAACGAAATTGAGGATGCAACATCCTGTTATATTTCAATCATTTCATATTATTTCCATGTAACAGATGAGAATGGATTTCCGTATGTATATTATGCTTTGCCACAGCTTTTGAAAATTACAAATAAAGAAAATCGTGAAGAAATATTTCCGACGGTTGAATCTTGCCTTGAGAAAATGGAAGCAGGATCAATAGCTCTGAATTTTAACTCAGAAGAATTATTAATTCTGGTTACCAACTGGTTAAAGGTAAACACTTCTGACACTTCTGAAAAATCAGTAAATATTAATAAACTGGCAGAAAGTGTTAATAGGCAGATTCAGTTTACTATTAAATACGGAAATGAACTGTCAGGGCTGTTTAAAAAAGGATATTCAGAAAGCCACGCTGTTGCAGCAAATGATTTTAAAGTTGTGAATTCGGTTTCAGGAAACAATCAGGAATTTTTCCTGATCAATACTAATTTTGAAAATCCTGTGGGTTTTTTGATTGATCGTAAAAAACTGTTTGATACTATTGCAAAATCCGATATTCAATCTGACTTGGAATTTGATTACAAAATTGATTTTCCTGCTACATTTAACTCAAATACAACCGGGGACAACCTTGTTTATACTGCACAACTAAATCCCTTGTTTCCTGAGCAACTGATAGAAATAAAACCTGTCGATGAAAACCTTATAAAAGATCTTATTACACGAAGAGGCTGGATATATGGGATAGCCTCAATGTTATTACTTGTCGCAATGTGCCTCGGAGTTGTTTTAATTTTACGTGATATTGCAAGGGAAAAACACCTGGCTCGTTTAAGGTCCGATTTTATTTCGAATGTAACCCATGAACTTAAAACACCCTTGACTTCCATCCGTATGTATGCAGAATCTCTTATAATGGGAAGGGTAATGTCAGATCAGGTACAGAAGGAATATTTGTCGGTGGTTGTAAATGAGACGGACAGGCTGAAACGCATGATCAATAACATTCTTGAATTCTCAAAAATGGAGAAAGGTATTCCGGAATACCATCTTGTCAATTCAAATCTGGCTTCAATTCTTAATGAAGCAATTCACGAAATGAATTACTGGTTTGCTAAAGAAGGATTTGATGTTGTCACCGAATTGGATGATAAAATATTTGCTAATGTTGATCCCGAAAAAATGAACCAGGCGATTGGCAACCTGCTAAGTAATGCTATCAAATATTCAACTGACACAAAAAAGATCTTCGTAAGATTATTTAACAAGCCTGAACATATCTGTATTGAAGTTGAAGACCTGGGTGTAGGAATTCCGGAAGATAAATTATACCGGATATTTGAACAATTTTACAGGATCGAGCAAAAGGAAAGTATCAGTGGAACAGGACTGGGATTAACAGTCGTAAAAGAAATTATCGAGGCTCATAATGGAACTATAACAGTGACCAGCGAAATTGGAAAGGGAAGCAGGTTCACGATCAGGATGCCGTTAGATGGAAATTAGTCCACAGTCGGCAATCCACAGTCGG
>DCVC01000233.1 GCA_002328625.1 Bacteroidales bacterium UBA2198 | reverse complement strand
GATTATGTTACCAATAATCTGAATGACGAAGCCTTTGTTTATCGTAATTACACGATGGAAAGATCAGGTAGAAAGGCTAATTATTTGAAAATAAAACTGATTGGAAAAACAGGAAACACAATGGCCCTGGGTGCAAAAGTTGAATTATGGACCAATGGCAAATACCAGTTTAACGAGCATTTTATTACAAGAGGATACGCATCCTCAGTTGATCCGGTTATTCATTTCGGGATATCAAATAACACTTTAATAGATTCTGTTAAAATTACCTGGCCGGCAAGCGGTAATATAACAGTAAAAAGGAACCTGATTGCCAATCAGACAATTGTAATAAATGAATCAGTTTCAGCGGAATCAGAAAAAGATATGGAAAGTACGAGGCGAAAGAATTTCCTGTTTAAGAAAGCTGACAACATTGTGGATTACAGTCACCGGCAAACTGATTTTATCGATTTTGCGCTAAATCAGAAAATAATCCCTCATAAATTTTCCCAGATTGGCCCATGTATGGCAAAAGGGGATATTGACGGCGATGGTGTGGAGGATCTTATTATAGGTTCTACCAATACTCTTCCGACAACTGTTTTTCTAAGGAGGGGAGATCTGTTTGAGGAGGCGAAATTTGAAGGATTGACCACATATAAGGAGTTTTCCGAGGCTGGACTGGCGGTACTTGATATTGAGGGTGACGGAGATAATGATATTATTGCCATAACAGGAGGATATGAAAATCCGGGGGAAGATGAATATCGACACTACCTGTACGAAAATAACAATGGCATTTTTACACGAATAAATCTTCCGTTACCCTCGTTTCCCGCCTCAGTTGTGCGGCCATTCGATTTTGATCATGACGGCGATATTGACCTTTTTATAGCCGCCCGGATTAAAAAAGGCAGGTTCCCTTATGCAGATAATTCATGGTTAATAATAAATGAAAGTGGCAGTCTTACAACAGGCATATCAAATGGCTTTGACCTGGGAATGGTAACTGATGCCATTTGGAGCGATTATGACGGAGACGGATGGGAGGACCTTATTATTGCACGTGAATGGAATTCTCTTGCGGTCCTGAAAAACAATCAGGGAAAAGAACTGATCCTCCAGAACATACCTGAACTTGAGTCCCGCCATGGTATCTGGTACTCTCTGGCTGCCGGAGATTTTGACCTGGATGGTGATGATGATTATATTGTCGGTAATCTTGGTGATAATCACCGGTTCACGGTTAACGATATATATCCTTTAAATCTTTATGTCATCGATCTGGACCTGGACGACAATATTGATCCCGTTATAACTGCCTATTGGAAAGATCAGAATGATAAGATGAAAGAGTATCCGGTAAATTACCGTGATGAACTTTCTGCACAGACTTCATTCTTCCGGACAACATTCAGCGATTACACGTCTTTCAGTTATGCCACCATTCATGATATTATCTATGAAGACATATTTAAAAGACTGGAATCTAAACTGAAAGTTAATACAACATCAAGTTACATTCTTTGGAATGACAGAGATAGATTCAGGTGGGAAAAACTACCACGATCCCTTCAGGTTTCTCCTGTTAAGAAGATGATTGTTCACGATCTGAATAATGATGGATATCCTGATGTAATTACTGCAGGGAATGACCATACTTATGATGTTGGAACCGGATATTATGATGCTGACAAAGGTATGATCCTGCTAAACAATAAAAATGCCTCTTTCGAAGTAGTGCCGCCATCTGAAAGCGGGATGTTGCTTCAGGGAATGGTGGAGTCGCTGATATGGTTTTCTGGGGATAAACCATTGGTCGTGGCAGGCATTAACAGAGGAAAAACCCTGGTCTATGAATATAAACCCCCTATTCCATTCTGATAAGTTCTCCCAACCTGAACTGATAGTTAACAACCTCTCTGCACGACGGACAATTAAACAATGGAGAGTTACGCGAATGCGTCGGAACTTCAGCTGTTATTATCCCGTCTTTTATTGCAAGGATCTTCATATCCGATTCCAATGCTATAGCCAGAATGAATTTTCCTCCCTGTTTAATAATGATAAGTTGTTCACTGACAGCCTGATACGACCCATGGTAAGTGTCAATTGATATTAATGCATCTTTGTATTGATCTTTGTCAATCATTCCGGTGATAATTCTCCGGGGTTCAATGACATATCTTTTCTGGTCATCGTTAATGATTATGGTGCCATCACTCTCAACTATCTTATTTGGATTCTTCAATTGGTCCGTTGCATACTTAACCGCAATAGCTGTGACCTGCTTTATGATTTTTTTATCTGGTGTATTATCCGTCCGTTCTGCTCCAGTATCTTGTGAACAGGCTGTAATAAAACCTGCAAGAATTAATAAGAAATAGTTTCTCATGATCATTCCGATGAAATTATAAAAATATAACAAAATAAACATTTGAAGAAATGATGTAACTTTAACGGTCTCAATTGTACAGAAACAGGTAGAAAGAGTTTTATGAGAAGATTCGGTTTGCCGGTGATCCTGATCTTTATATCCCATGAACTATTTATTTCATGTAGTAACGATTTTCTTGATGTCAGGCCGGGTGATGAATTAAATCAATTTGTTCTGGCAAATGAAAAGGATATTGATGCACTGCTGACCGGAGCTTATTCATTGCTTGATGGCGTTACTGCATCTTCCTATTTCAGATCGACCTCAGCAAAGGAAGATTGAAACAGAACAGATAAGCCGGTTTAAAATAAATCCCTACCTTTATTGCGCAAGTATTGATTAATACTATTGGTAAGTAAGGTCATAGTCCAAAGTTATAAACAGAACTGATTTATCTGAATGAGACCAGGAAGAAGGAGGGAGCAATTATTAGTAGTATCCTTTTCAGGCCTGTTGTTATGCATAAGCTGCAAAACCGACATCAGCTATGATACCCTTAAAACAGGACTTTTGCCTGTCATTGAACCAGACTATTCAGGCGTAACCATCCCTCCAAATATAGCCCCGATGAATTTTTACATTAAAGAAGAGGGGAGCCTTTTTAAAGTTATTGCCTCATCCGGAACTTCGGAATATCAGATCAGGATAAATTCACGGAATGGAATTGTAAGGTTTCCTGTAAGAAAATGGAAGAAACTGCTTGCAAATTCTCATGGGAGTAAATTAAAAATCCAGATCTGTTCGATAACTGATGCCGGGAAAAATATGAGCGAATATGAACCTTTATACATGCATGTATCCGGAGAACCTATAGATCCATACCTGACATACAGATTAATTCATCCGGGTTACTATAGCTGGTCAGACATTAAGATCGTTCAGAGATCCATTGAAAGCTTCGAGGAAAAACCGTTGATCGAAAACCGTATAATGGAAAAGAATTGCGCCAATTGTCACTCATTCAACAGTAACAGGGCCGACAGGTTTATGATTCATATAAGAGGTTCGCTGGGAGGGACATATTTTGTTGAGGATGGGACTATTACCAGAACAGACCCAAAGATAGATGAAATGCCGGGCGGAGCAACTTATCCGTCATGGCATCCCGGCGGGGAATATGTGGCATTTTCATCCAACCAGGTAAGACAGAGTTTTTATTCTCAACCGGGAATGAATATTGAAGTTTTTGACCTTGTATCATCGCTTATACTTTACGACAGGAAAGAAAATGAAATAATCAGCATCACCGGCAACGACACGACCAGATATCTTCAGACCTTTCCATCCTGGTCACCCGATGGCAGATATTTATACTTCTGCAGGGCTCAGCAGGTCATTAACAGCACAAGTCCGGAGCTGGAACAGATTCTTAATACACATTATGACCTTGCAAGAAAATCCTTTGATCCCGAAAACAGGTCTTTCGGTGAAACAGAAGTTGTTTTCAATGCTTCGGAAATAAAGAAAAGCGCATCTTTCCCGCGGATATCACCTGACGGGAAATACCTTGTTTTTACACTACATGATTATGGTACCTTTCCAATCTGGCACAGGGAGGCTGATCTCTACTTGCTTGACCTGCAAAAAGGTACAACGGAAAAGATGAACATAAACAGCGAAGAAACGGAAAGCTACCACACATGGTCAGTCAATGGCAGGTGGCTGGTTTTCAGCAGTAAAAGGATAGACGGCAGAAGTGCCAGACCCTTCTTTGCTTATGTCGACTCTGACGGAAACCAGGGAAAAGAATTTGTTATGCCTCAGAAAGATCCTAAACTATATGACCGGATGCTGCTTTCCTTTAATATTCCGGAATTTGTTACCGGTAAGATAAAGCTTAATCCGAGAGATTTCGCCGGTGCATCGAGGCAGGAACCATTAAAGGCCGGATCCGGAAATCCGCCGGGTACTGGTCCGGCACGTGCGAAACCTGATGTCAGTCCTGAAGAAAATAAAAGACCAATTCATGAATGAGTAAAACGAAGAAATCAAAACCTGTGCGGGACTCAGACATCTATGTTTCCCTCGGTCTTTTCTTTTTAATGACATTTGTATATTTCTATCTTTTAGGGAATTATGTACTTTTCTTCCAGGAAACGCAATCCCTGTTTGTCTTCTCAGGCGAATACCTTAATAACTATTTAATTAGACCCGGGGGTCCGCTCGAATATGCAGCCAGGTTCCTTACACAATTTTACGCCGGCAGGTTTTCCGGATCCATTATTGTATCCCTGGTTCTTACTTTGCCGGGGATCATCCTGTTTTTCGTAAACCGACGATTGATGTCAGGGAATTCTCTCTCACCGGTTTTACTTATGGTTCCTTCTTTCATTATGTTCCTCATGCAGGCTAATTACTACCACATGATGGAGTGTAATCTTGGATTTCTGATGATCCTGGTCTTTTACCTTTTTTCGGTATCACCAACCGGGAAATACCACAAGATAATAGTCCTGTGTCTCTTTCCTCTTTTCTATTATCTGGCAGGCGCTTATGCCCTGATATTTGTGATAATGTACCTCATTCACAACTTATCTGTGGAGAAAACCGGTCAGAATTACTTTTTCCCGATTCTTTTAGTGATTGTTGCAGCCGTTTCAGTACTTGTTTCCTGGAAGCTTATCTTTCTGCAGCCTTTTGAACACTTTGTTTTGTCTCCATTGCCGGTTTTGGAGAATAATACTTACAAGGCAGCTTTCGTGATCCTTACAGGCTGCATGGTTTTCTATCCTTTATTACCAAAAGTTGCTTCCAGTAAAAAACCACTTCTGCAGAACGGCCGGATTTATTCATTTATTTCAATCATAATTCTTTTTTCTGTTACTGCATATTTATTATCCGGAATATACAATCCCCAGACCTCCAGGGTTCTGGAGCTTGAGAAGCTGGTTTTTTCGGAAAAATGGGATGAAGCTGTTATGTTCCACGAAAAGAAGCCTTCAAGAAATCTTATCGGGCAATATTTCTATAACATCGCTCTTTCCGAAACTGATCAGCTTTGCGAAAGGCTCTTTTCCGGGAGCCAGGATTTCGGGGCCGGATCGCTTGTCCTTCCATGGGGTGATGCACACCTCAACAGGGGAGCTTATTTTTATTATTCGATAGGATTGATTAATGAAGCCCACCGCTGGGCCTACGAAGAAATGGTCGTTTACGGGTACAGGCCTCAAAATATTGAAATGCTGGCAAAGACCAGCCTCATTAACGGCGATTACAGGATGACCAGGAAATATATCAATATCCTGAAAAAAACCATTTACTACAGGAAATGGGCAAAAGAACTTGAAAAACTGGTTGATGAACCCGGTCTTATCCGGTCACATCCTGAACTGGGGTCTAAATTGAATATCCTTCCCGGAACTAACTTTTTCATCCAGTTCAACGAACCTCAGAATAATCTGCCTTATATCCTGGAAGGTCAGCCCGATAACAGAAAGGCTATTGAATATTATCTTGCAGGTCTTCTTCTTACAAAGAAAGTTGAGATAGCCGTAAATAACATCAGGAATATGAAGGGATCGGGCTATACCCGTATTCCCCGGCATCTGGAAGAAGCAGCTTTAATATATTACAATAGTACCAGAGTGTTCCCTGAACTGGGCGGACTTACCATAAATCCTGAAACCCTGGCACGTTTTGACCACTATTTTGCAGCCTTTATTGAAGCCCGGAAAGATCCCTCATCAGCCAGGCAGAAGATGCAGGAGAAATTCGGCAACACCTTCTGGTTTTATTTTCATTTTAAATAATGATGCGGGATGTAAAATGCAGAGACGCGGTGTCAAAATAAAGAGACGCGCAATCT
>DCVC01000160.1 GCA_002328625.1 Bacteroidales bacterium UBA2198 | reverse complement strand
ATAATAGTCTTATCTATCTATATCATTGCTCTGATCGCCGCCGGAGCATCAATGTCTTTCCTTAAAGACATGGGATAATTTGCATTTCATCTTTTATGCCAAAAGGAGATATCGTTATAGTATTCGACTGCGGGGCAACGAACGTAAGAGTCATCGCTCTTGACAGCAGAGGTGATATTCTGGCATCAGAATCATCCCCAAACAATACACAACCCGATCCTTTCTATCCTACATACCGTATCTGGGATGTAAATGAGATCTGGAGTAAAATGTGCCTTGGGTCACGAAAGATTGTAAACCAATTAAAGTCTGAGAATATTGCAGGAGTAACTGTCACTACTTTCGGTGTTGATGGGACACTGTTTGACAGATCAGGTAAAATGCTTTACCCTGTTATCTCCTGGCAGTGCGAAAGAACAAATCCGATTATGTCAAATATAGGGAAATATATCCCTCTCTATGACCTGTATAACGAAACCGGTGTTCTGCCATTTACCTTTAATACAATAAATAAGCTCATCTGGTTTATCGAACAGAAACCGGAAATAGTCGAAAAAAGTTACAGATTTTTATTCCTTCCCTCAATATTCTCATTTCTTCTTTCAGGAGAGATGGTGAACGATACTACTATGGCGGGTACATCAATGATGACTGGTCTTTCGTCAAGGAAATTTTCAGAGAATATCATGTTAAAAACCGGGTTCCCCATAGAGAAAATGGGGACTCCGGTTGAGGCAGGAACAATAATAGGAAGGATCTCGGAAAAAGCCTCATTAGAGACAGCGCTTCCTGCGGGAATCCCTGTAACAGCTACCGGTCACGACACCCAGTTTGCGGTTTTCGGTTCAGGAGCTGAGAAGAATCAGCCTGTTCTGAGTTCAGGCACCTGGGAAATACTTATGGTAAGATCAGAAAGTTATAAATCGGGAAAAGAACAGCTTGAAATGGCAATTACCACCGAGCTTGATTCCAGACCTGGCTTGTATAATATCGGCAACCAGTGGATAGCCTCAGGAGTGCTTGAATGGGCCAGAAGAAATCTCTACGGTGATATAGAGAATGACGTTTATAATTTTATGATATCAGGTGCTGAAAAAGTTCCTCCTGGTTGTAATGGGGTTAAGGTTATTCCCAGGTTCTATGAAGAGCTTAAGGGTAAGCCGGAGGGTCAGATTCTTGGTCTGACTATGGAATCGACACGTGATGAAATATTCAGAGCTATTCTGGAGGCGCTCTCGGAAAGACTTGTTGCCGGAAAGGAAGCACTTGAAAAAGCTGGGGGGTTCAAGACTGAAAGCATTCTTTGTGTCGGAGGTGGTTCAAAAAACAGGTTATGGAACAGGTTGAGAGCCTATTATACCGGAGTGCCCCTAAAAATAATTGACAGAAAGGAGACCACAGTGCTTGGAGCTTCGCTGTTCGTGCAGACGGCCTGTGGTAATTATTCCTCACCTGAAGAAGCGAGATCAGTAATTGATTATAAAACTGAAATAATTGAACCATGGAAATAGTATATTTTAACGGAAAATTCAAGCCAAAAGAAGAGATAAAGGTCAGCCCTGATGACAGGGGTTTCCTTCTTGCAGATGGAATATATGAAGTTGTGAGATGGTATGAAGGATTTTTTTACGACATGAGCAGCCACCATATCAGGCTTAAAAGAAGCATGCGAGAACTGAGGATAAACTGGGCCGAGTCAGATCTCTTTCCTTCAATCGCACATGATCTTATTAAGCACAACAACTTGTTAAACCAATCTTCATTGGTATATTTCCAGGTGACCAGAGGTGTGGCAAAACGCACTCATCATTTCCCGTCACCCGAGGTCAGTCCGACAGTTTATGCATGTGCATGGGGTTTTATCCCTGATAATGCCAGCACAGAGCCTGGAATAAAAGTAATGTTAAAAGAGGACATCAGATGGGCCAGATGCGATATTAAGTCTGTGGCTCTTCTTGCCAACACCATCTGTTTCCAGGAAGCATATGAGAATGGATTGAAGGAATGTATTTTTGTTCGTAACGGATTTATAACAGAAGGAACTCGCTCAAATATCTTTTTTGTTATGGATGGGACCCTTTATACACATCCGGAATCAAATTGGGTGCTTTCAGGTGTCACCCGTAAAAATGTACTGCGGATTACACAGGAATCCGGTATAAATGTAAGAGAAGAGGCTCTGGAAGAAAAGAGACTAAGGTTTGCTCAGGAAGCGTTTATTACAAATTCCTCTGCCGAAATAACACCTGTCATTGATGTTGGCGGGAACATTATCGGAGAAGGGGTACCCGGAAGGGTGACCAGACTTCTGATCGATAAGTTCAATGCTGAAATCAGTGCATTAAAGACTAAGAATCTTCCCAACCCGGGAACATGATTTTTTCTATATTTGCACAAATTTCAGAATCTTATGAGGAATCCGATATTGAGTGAACAGGAGCAGATCAGACGGGAATCTCTTGCAGAATTGAGAAAACTGGGTATTAATCCATACCCTGCAGCTGAATACAAGACAAATGTATTTGCCAGGGATATACTGGATAATTACAGCCCGGATAAGAACAATTTTCAGGATGTTGCCCTGGCAGGAAGGATAATGAGCAGGCGTATTATGGGTAATGCTTCATTTGCTGAACTGATGGACTCTACGGACAGGATCCAGATATATGTCCGCCGCGATGAAATTTGCCCCGGGGAAGATAAAACAATGTACAATGCTGTATTTAAACGCCTGCTTGATATCGGGGATATTATCGGATTAAAGGGGCATGTTTTCAAAACACAGATGGGTGAAACGACTGTTCATGTTCATGAATTCACAATCCTTTGTAAATCAATTCATCCCTTGCCGATTGTAAAAGAAAAGGATGGCATATTGTTCGATGCCGTTACTGATCCTGAAATGCGATACCGCCACCGTTATGTAGATCTGATTGTAAATCCCCATGTGCGCGATGTATTCCGTAAGAGAACACAGATTATCCAGTCGATGCGTGAACTGTTTAACTCACAGGGCTATCTGGAAGTTGAGACACCTGTGCTTCAGCCAATTCCGGGCGGAGCTGCCGCGAGACCCTTCATAACTCATCACAATACTCTTGATATCCCTCTATACCTGAGAGTTGCAAATGAATTATACCTGAAAAGATTAATAGTTGGCGGATATGAAGGTGTTTATGAATTTTCAAAAGACTTCAGGAACGAAGGGATGGACCGCAACCACAATCCTGAATTTACTGTTTTGGAGATCTATGTTGCCTATAAAGATTACAACTGGATGATGAATTTTACGGAGGAGATCATTAAGAAGGCACTACTTGACCTTTATGGTAAAACAGAAATAGAATACGGCGATAAAAGAATTGATCTTAATCCTCCATATAAAAGAATAACCATGCTCGATGCCATAAAAGAAAACACGGGGATGGATATTTCAGGTATGGATGAGCCGGCATTAAGAAAAGCATGTGATACGCTTGAGGTTTTGCACTCACCTGAAATGGGCAAGGGTAAACTTATCGATGCAATCTTCAGTGAAAAATGTGAACATAATTATATTCAGCCTACTTTTATTATTGATTATCCTGTCGAGACCTCGCCTCTCACCAAGATGCATCGCAGCAAACCTGGCCTTACAGAAAGATTTGAACTGATAATAAACGGGAAGGAGATTGCCAATGCTTATTCAGAACTTAATGACCCTATTGATCAGATGGAACGTTTTCAGGATCAGCTGCGTCTTTCAGAAAAAGGGGATGATGAAGCCATGTTCATTGATCACGACTTTGTGAGAGCACTTGAATATGGTATGCCCCCCACTTCAGGTATGGGAATCGGAATTGACAGGCTTGCAATGCTCCTGACAAATCAGCCTTCTATTCAGGATGTTTTGTTTTTCCCTCAGATGAAACCATTGAGTCAAAAGCTGAAGACCGAAAGTCAAAAAGATGAATACATGGTACTTGGTATTCCTGAAGAGTGGATCGAGCCTTTAAAGAAGTTGGGTTATACTACTGTAACAAAGCTCAGGGAGGTCGAAAAAGCAGGCAGGCTGGCAAACGATCTGAATGGATTCAATAAAAAGAACAAACTGGGTTTATCAGGACTGAGTCCCCAGACTGTTGAAGAATGGCTTAAACATTGAACCTTCCCGCACATATTTCTTTTTTTGGAATTTAATATCTTATGACTTAATTTTATATCTGAAATCCCTTATTCATAAAGAAATAAACAAGGAAGGATGAAATAAATCTGAAAAATAATCATATAACCTAAAACCTTTAACCTATGTCGGAAAATGTATTAAGTCTCAGCAGCCCCTCCGTCTGGGGAATTCTTTTGCGGTTTGTAATTAATATGATTTTCATTTTTGTACTTATCCGCGTTATCTATTTCAGGTATTCCAAAAAGGAGAAATTCCTGTTTACTTTCTTCCTGATAGGAATAATTGTCTTCTTTATCTGTTCCATGCTCAGGGAAGTTGAAATTGCAATTGGAATGGGCCTTGGACTTTTCGCCATTTTCACTATACTCAGGTTCAGGACGAGAAATTTCTGTGTAAAGGACATGGCTTACATTTTTACAACAATAGGGATCTCTGTGATCAACTCTTTTAATATGCTGATTTTCCCCTTTACAGGTGTATTTGCAATAAACGTTGTGATTGTGGGGGCTGTATTTCTTCTTGAAGAGTTTCTCCGTGTCAATTCGTTTAATAAACATTCTATAATTTATGACGATCTCGAATTGCTGAAACCCGGTAATAAAAATAAGCTCCTGAAGGATGTCTCGTCCAGATTGGGCCAGGAAATTCTAAGGGTCAAAATCCGTAGGATTGATTTCAAAAGGGAAGTCGCAGAGCTCGACGTATTCTTCAGGGATTAAGAAGCCCCCCTTTTCATACTTCTTATATTATTTCCTGGCAGTTTTATCTTTAATGTAATCTGAAATTATTTTGGATTTATTGATTTGTTGGCATAACTTTATTGTTTTAAACGACATACACCCGGAGAAATGGCTGACAAATCCAATAAATTCTCCAGATTCTGGCAAGAGCTTAAAAGGCGAAAGACCGACCGGGTGATCGTCATATATGTTGCTACAGCCTTTGCAATCCTTCAGCTTGTTAACGATATTTCTCCGGCATTATCCCTGCCTGATTGGATAACTACCTTTATTATCATATTGTTGGGAATAGGATTCCCTCTTACTATAATCTTTTCATGGTTCTTTGATATTACACCAGGCGGGATAGAAAAGACTAAGCCTGTTAGTGATAAAAAAAAGCATACAAAAGAATCAGAAATCAGGACATGGAAGGGTGCGACACTGATAAGTATTATTGTAATCATCGGCCTTTTGCTTTTCAACATTGTCAGAGGCGGTATAGGATCGAATGAAATAAAAAATCTTGAAAAAACAATTGCGGTAATACCTTTCAGATGCTGGAGTGATGATGACAGATTTTCATACCTGGGTGATGCCATCCCTGATGAGATCAATACTTCGCTGACAAAAATCAGGGGTTTTCACATCATTTCGGCAACCTCAACAATAGCATATAAGAATCAGGATAAGCTGCCAGTTAAACAGATAGCCAGGAAACTTGGCGTTAACTTTATTATTGAAGGTTCAGTTGAACTTCTAAAAGAGGTTGTAACAATAAATATTCAGATAATCATAGCAAAATATGATGATCATATCTGGGCTGAAAAATTCAGTGACAAACTTGATAACATTCAGGCTCTCAGAACAAATATCTGTAACATGATAGCCGAACAGCTTAAAATCAAACTATCTCCTTCAGAAATAGAACAAATTGAAAAAAAACAAACCAATAACTTTAATGCTTATTCCAGATACCTTTCAGGAAATACATTAAGTGATGAAGCAAGGTATTTCTTCACACGGGGAAACATGTATGCCGATTCAACCAGCTTTGAAAAAGCGATTGCAAACTATGACATAGCAATTGAATATGATACATTATTTGCTCTTGCTTATGCAAAGAGAGCTATTGCCTATTCATGGTATTATTATACATGGTCCAAAAATTCGGAAAACATAGTAAAATGCAAAGAAGATGTTGACAAAGCTCTTGAGATCGATCCGGAATTAACTGAAGCTCAGATAGCAATGGGATTTTATTATTATTACTGCATGCACGATTATCCGGAAGCTCTTAAGCATTTTAAAAAGGCAGTGGAGAAGAATCCTGAAAACTGGGAACCTGTTTTTTATATGGCTCTTGTTCACAGAAGGTATGGAAACTGGGCCATGTCGCAGTCTTTGATGCCAAGGGTATTGAAATACAATCCGCAGGATGCTCTTATTTTAACCAATATCGGCCTCTCATACGATTATCTGAGAAACTACGATTCAGCTCTTATTTTTCATGAAAAAGCCTTGAAAGTGATGCCAAATTGGGAATCACCCTATATTAATAAAATTGAAACCCTTATCCGTAAAAGTGGAAGCACAACCGAGGCAAGACTTCTGATGGACACAGCTATTGTAAACACGGGTAACAACTTTATTAAGTTAAAGATAATGCTGGATACTTATGACAGAAGATTTAAGGAAGCCCTTACTCAGACTGAAAAAATAATTAATAAAACAGATCTTTCGGATGGAACATTTTTAAAAAACAGAGGGGAGAAATTATTGTTCTGTGCAATGCTCAACAATTATCTGGACATTAAGACTGTTGCACGAACATATTTCGACTCCTCCCGCATCTATTTTGAGAAACAGCTTATTAAATATCCTGAAAATCCAACACTATTTAGTAATCTAGGCATTTCATACGCCGGCATGAGAAACAGATTGAAAGCCATTGAGGCTGGTGAAAAAGCACTTAACCTTACTAAAGATAATGTACTTCAGGCAACAGAAACGAAAGAATCTATGGCTCAGATATATACAATGCTGGGTGATTTTGAAAATGCCTTAAGATACATTGATGATCTGTTACTGAATCCCTCACTCTTTTCATTAAAACTGTTACAGGTTAATCCTGTTTGGAAACCAATATTATTCCTTCCCGAGTTTCAAGGTCTATTAATAAAATATTCTAAATTATAATGGTGAAACAGACAGGCTTCATAGAAATATTTTTCACTTAAAAACAAAATTATGGTAACAAAATTTTATCCCCAGGAGTATGTTATGTTGGGTAGAAGACATCAGACTACCACGCTTAACGAACAAGAGACCTTTGAAATGTTTAAAATTCTTCATGAAGGTTTTATAAAACTTGATGATTGTTTTACTGAGACTAAAACAAGAGAAAAATATCATGAAATAAAAATGGAATTGAGTGAGAGAATTAAAGAACTTTGTGAGAAAAGATCCAGGAGGACATGATGCTGGTCTAAAACATCCAATTAAAATTCTCTTTAGTAATCAGTTATTTCATGGATATACTTTTCACCTGTATCAAAGCCTGTCTGTTTTCATAATAAATACATGAATAAAAAGGTTGCCCTGGTTGCATTTCAGGAATTTGATAATCTTGGAGCTGGTTATCTGGCTTCTGTATTGACAGAGGCGGGATACGAACCTGAGATAATTGATTTTATGCTGGGCAAGGAAGAGATATTGAAGCAATTACATAAACTGAAGCCTTTGATAACTGGTTTCTCTGTAGTTTTTCAGTATCATATTGATGAGTTCAGGGAGTTAATAGACTATCTCAGGAAAGGGAGAATTAAATGTCACTTTACTGCAGGCGGGTATTATGCCAGTCTCCGGTTTGAAGAGATTTTCAGATATATACCCTGGCTTGATTCTGTTGTAAGGTTTGATGGCGAATATACTCTTCTTGAGTTAACCAATTGCATATTTTCGGAAACCGACTGGAAGAATCTGTCAGGGATCGCATTCAGGAATAATGGAGAAATAGTATCCAACCTCCTGCGTCCGCTTGAAATTGACCTTGATAAATTTCCTTTTCCTAAACGAACTCCTCTTGAAGGGTATGTACTTGATAAGAAATTTGCAACTCTTCTTGCAGGAAGGGGTTGCACGAACCGTTGTTCCTTCTGTAACAACAGAGAGTATAATAAGCAGTCTTCCGGTCCTATAAAGCGTATAAGAAGACCTGAAAAAGTTGTTGAAGAGATGGAATTCCTTTATCATAAAATGGGTTGCTCATTGTTTATGTTTGAGGATGATGATTTTCCTGTTAAAGCCGACAAAGAATCAGGATGGATTGAAAAATTCTGTTTTGAACTGGAACAGAAGAAGCTGAATAATAAAATAATGTGGAAAATAAACTGCAGGCCGGACGAAGTAGATGTTGATAGTTTTGAGACGATGAGAAACCATGGACTATTTATGCTTTTTTTGGGCATCGATGATGGTACCGACATTGGACTTGCCAGGTTGAACAAGAATATGACTGTTTCAAAGAGTCTGAAAGGAATAAACATTCTAAAAAAACTAGGGATTGAATTTGATTATGGTTTTATGCTTTTCCAACCATCGTCAACTTTTAAAATATTATATGAAAATCTTGATTTTTTAGGGTTGGTATGTAGTGATGGATATACCCCCGTCACATTCCTTAAGTTGCGACCTTACTTTGAGACACAGGTCGAGAAAGAACTGCGAACGGAAGGAAGGCTTAAAGGAGTCCCCGGCTATTGGGATTATGATTTTATTGAAGGGTCTATGAATAATTATTATGAATTTACCAGTGATTGTTTCAGGGAGTGGTTAACCTATCCCGAAGGGCTGGTAAGTTTGCTCAAATGGGCCCGAAATTACATTTCCGTAATTTCATTTTACTATAAAACCACACCTGAAATTTCGGATATATCATATAGTATCAGACAAAACATATCAGGAAGCAATCTTTTTTTCCTTGATACCATGAGAGAATTGGGGGAGCTTTTTGAGGGCGGGATATATAACAATGACAATCAGGGGGAATTGAACTCATACAAAGAAAAAATAAATTCGATACACAATCACATAACAGAAGAAACAAAAGCTTCCATACGCAGGATGCTGCTGCTTGTAGAATACCAAAAAATAGATCAGCTGATCTCTAAATGATTTTTCATTATCTTTCACAATTTATCCTGTGTAAACAAAATCTTCAGGAAAGGTCATTTTTATGGTAAAGAGAAGCTCGGTTTTCACTACTTTATGGATCAGTCTTAAAGGACACCAC
>DCVC01000084.1:63949-66245 GCA_002328625.1 Bacteroidales bacterium UBA2198 | reverse complement strand
CCGAAGGTAGTAAAGTACCTTCCGGACTCGCCGGATGGAAAACCATGGGTCTTTCTCTGATGTGGATCATGTTCGCCTATTCCGGATGGAATGCGTCCACTTATCTTGGTGCCGAAATAAAAAATCCTTCCAAGATTCTTCCGCGTTCCCTTATCTATGGCACGGGAATAGTCATGCTGCTTTACCTGGGTATTAATATCTTATATGTCTATGGCATCAGACCTGATGAAATGAAAGGGGTGATCTCTGTCGGCGGACTTGCAATGGGAAATCTGTTCGGGAAATCAGCCGATATATTATTTTCGATCCTCATTGCATTTGCTCTCTTCTCTTCCCTCAGTGCTTTCATAATTATTGGCCCGAGAGTATATTATTCCATGGCAAAGGACGGATTGTTTTTCAGATCGGTTGCAAAAATCCATGAGAGGTTTAAGGTTCCCTCCAATTCAATACTTTTGCAATGTCTGATTGCAGTTATACTTGCTCTTTCCGGAACCTTCGAACAGGTACTTACATATATGGGATTTGCCCTGGGTATTTTTCCTATCTTCACAGTAATGAGTGTCTGGAAACTCAGGAGAAATAATCCCGGCGCCCTCCGACTGAGAGGCTTTCCCCTGACCCAGGCAATATATATAATGACAGGGATTTTTATTTTATTCCTGGCATTTCTTGAGCGGCCTGCAGAATCATCAATTGCAATTGCAACAGTTGCTATAGGGGTTCCCGCTTATTATATCTTTAAAAGACAGCGCAAACAAGATAGAATTTAGAATGAACCCCTTTCATACTGATAACTCACCTCATTGAGGTCGGATTTAAGTTATCCGAAATAAGAAATTACCGAGTCTGGTTTTCACCTTTTAATTCCCGCCAGATCACGTATCACAACCGATGCACAGGCTATACCGAATGCCGCCGGCATATATGAAATGGTACCGACAACGGAAGCTTTGTTTTGCTCCCCTTTGACTCCCAGAATCTTTGTCTTGTCAATTTGCTCGGGAGAATAAACTGCGGTTACACCTTCCCTTATTCCAAGCCGGTGAAGACGTTTTCTCAGTATCCTGGCCAGTGTGCAACCGGTTGTTTCAGAAATATCTGAGATTCTGATTTTTACCGGATCAAATTTGCCGCCTGCCCCCATGGAACTGACTACAGGTAGTTTTCTCTGAAGAGAATGCCAGATAAGAAATATTTTAGGGGAAAGGGTATCGATAGCATCAATAATGTAATCATACCCGGCATCAAGGATTTCAATCATCCTTTCATCACGGATATACTCACGGATTATTGTAAGATTCAGATCAGGATTTATATCAAGAAGTCTTGCTCCCATGACTTCAGTTTTATACAACTTTTCAGTACTTTTCAATGCGGGAAGCTGCCTGTTCCTGTTTGAGGGATGAATTGTATCTCCGTCAATAATTGTCATTTTACCAACTCCTGTCCTGCAGATCATCTCCGCAGCATACGACCCGACACCACCCAGCCCTGCAACCAGAACATTGGAAGTCTTAAGTTTTCTTAATCCTTCATCTCCAAGAAGTAATTCAGTTCGTGAAAGCCAATCGGTCATAACATATTGATAAGGATTTGTTTTGATATTTATCAGTCTCGGAGAACACTGTGCTTCATGGAGTTACACCATGAATTGCTCCATGGTTAAGTATTATTCAGCTTTAATAAACGTTTTGAAGTTATCAATAATTATACTTTTTAATTCCCCAACCTCTATCCTCAAATCAAAAGCAACTTTATTATAAATATCCCTGATATCAACCTCAGCACCATCAGTTTCAAGAAATATTCTCTCTTTTGGTAAAGCCCTGATCAAATCAGCCGATTCTTCCCGCATTATAAAATCGAACCAGAATGAAATGTACATCCCGCGGGATAATAGTTGCAGAGCAGTTTCCTTCTTTCCTCTGAAACCATGTATAAGCCAGAAAGTTCGTGGTTTAAGTCTTTTATAAGCGGAAAGCAGTTCGTCCCATGCTTTTACACAATGTATCACGACTGGTTTCCTGTATTCATTTGCAACGATCACCTGTTCTTCGAAGGTTTTTTGCTGAAGTTCGATTGAAGGCCCTCTCAGTTTATCAAAACCAGCCTCCCCGATTGCAATTACGGAAGGGAGATTTGCCAGTTTCAGAACAGATCTTAATAGATGGTTATGGTTTTCCGGAGTCAGGTACCATGGATGAATACCTGTCGAATAAGCCATTCCGGGATTGTCCTGAGGCACCTGCCCCTCATGAGCCATAAGGCAGTTAATTATGTAGATCCCGCTGAC
>DCVC01000084.1:43848-63817 GCA_002328625.1 Bacteroidales bacterium UBA2198 | reverse complement strand
TCCCAGATATCCTTAACAAAGCTTACTCTCTCTTTCACCAGGCCAACCAGGACTTCAAGCTGAACAATATCAATATGGTATCCTCTGGCCCTGAGGAATTCCCTGAATTCGAGGGCAAGCTGGTTATTTGATTTCTTTTGCAGATATTGATGGTTGAACCATTTTGCTTTTTCCGGATCGAACCTCGAACCTGATTTTCCGACTCTTTCGATCGAAAAGGCTTCAATCAGCTCCTCCAGTGAAAATAACTCCTGTTCTGTTCCCGGGTTCCATCCAAGCAATGCAAGCATGTTTACAAAGGCTTCGGGATAGTATCCGTCTTCACGGTAACCTCGTGCAGTTTCTCCATAGGGCCAGTAAAGAGGAAATACCGGGAATCCCATTTTGTCACCGTCACGTTTGCTTAATTTACCTTTACCGTCAGGTTTAAGGAGTAACGGAAGATGAGCAAAGAGAGGAGGATCCCATCCGAAAGAACGGTAAAGCATGAAATGAAGAGGCAGGGAAGGGAGCCATTCTTCACCGCGGATAACATGACTTATTTCCATCAGGTGGTCATCCACTATATTTGCAAGATGATAGGTGGGCATCCCGTCCGACTTGAACAACACTTTGTCGTCAAGGGTCTTTGTGTTTACTACTATGTGCCCTCTTATCAGATCATCAAAATGAATATCTTCATCCGGAGGCATCTTATAGCGTATAACATATGGTTCCCCCCTGTTCATCCTGTTGTTCCATTCAACATCATTCAAGGAGAGTGAATTATTCAGTATTTCTCTTACCGAAGCGTTGTAAATAAATGTTTTCCCTTCTTTTTCCGACTGGATTCTTAAAGCTTCAAGTTCTTCGGGAGTATCAAATGCGTAATAAGCATCTCCCCTGTCTATAAGCATTTCAGCAAACTGCTTATAGATATGTTTTCTGTCACTTTGCCTGTAAGGACCATATTTTCCCCCCTCTTGCACACCTTCGTCAACAGTTATTCCGCACCATTTAAGTGATTCCATTATGTATTCCCCGGCGCCCTCAACAAGCCTTGCCAGGTCAGTATCTTCAATTCTCAGGATAAAAACTCCTTTATTCTTCTTTGCAAAAAGATAGTTATAAAGTGCCGTCCTTACCCCGCCAATGTGTAACGGCCCTGTTGGACTTGGTGCAAAGCGAACTCTCACTTCATTCATTGTTTTTTCTTTGGCATTTACAAATTAAAGCAAAGATATACAAAGGCCATTAATTAACCTAAGTTGCTTGTTACTCGTTTATGGTTGATGGTTATTGTATTGATTATCTGATAACCAGCAATGGGCGACCAGCAACCGGCAACCAGCAACCAGAAACTTGAGTTATTTATATTAATTTAGCATTTAAATTGACAATCATGAAAACAATGAAAGCTCTTGTCAAAGCCAGACCTGAAAAAGGGTTATGGATGGAGGAGGTCGCTGTACCTGAACCAGGCCTTAATGATGTCATTATCAAGGTTAAAAAATCTGCAATTTGCGGTACAGATCTTCATATCTATGAATGGGATAACTGGGCGCAAAAGACAATCAGAACGCCTATGATAACAGGTCATGAATATATGGGATATATTGACAGGATGGGTGCAGGAGTAACCAATCTGAAGATCGGTGAAAGGGTGACCGGTGAAGGGCACCTGGCATGCGGGCATTGCCGGAATTGTCGCAGGGGGAAGGAACATGTATGCGAAAACACGGTTGGCATAGGAGTGAATATTGATGGCTCTTTTGCTGAATATGTGAAGATACCTGCTTCAAATGTAATACCTCTCGATCCAAGGATACCTGATGAATGGGCAGCAATAATGGATCCGTTCGGAAATGCAACTCATACAGCTTTATCATTTCCACTTCTGGGTGAAGATGTTCTGATAACGGGTGCCGGACTTATAGGCAGCATGGCAGTAGCAATAGCTAAATTTTCGGGTGCGAGATTCATCGTTGCAAGTGACCTGAGTGATTACCGTCTTGATATAGCAAAAAGAATGGGGGCTACCCTTACAATTAATCCAACAAAAGGTGAAAAGATCTCCGATGCGGTCAGAAAACTCGGAATGAGAGGATTTGATGTTGGTCTTGAAATGTCGGGATCTCCTGCAGCATTCACTGAAATGATTTCCAATATGTATAATGGCTCAGGTATATCTTTGCTGGGGATCCTTCCATCAGACTTTGAGGTGCCGTGGAGTGATATCATTTTCAAGGCGATTACTCTGAAGGGGATTTACGGACGTGAAATGTGGGAAACATGGTACAAAATGGAACAAATGATCATTGGAGGCATTGACCTGAATCCGGTCATTACTCATCGCTTTCGTATTGACGATTTTCAGAAAGGCTTCGATGTCATGGAACAGGGGAATTGCGGTAAAGTAATTCTCAACTGGGATTAAATAGAGATAGAAAATAACTGAGTATTTAAAATTTACATATCTTAGTTGTGATTGAAACCCGGTAAAATCGATTCCATATATGCAGTATTTATTTACTTATGAAGAGCGGCTGAAAAATTTTGACTGGTCTTTATCTGAAAACGAACTCGAATACAAGAAAGGGAATATTATAAATATTGGTTGGTACTGCTCCGACCGCATATGCCTGAAAGGAAAAGCTGATAAAATTGCACTTTTCTATGAGGGCTTTGGTGGTATTGAAAAGAAATACACTTTTAATGACATCCGTCTTGCCGGAAACTCAATCGGAACCTTTCTTCGAAATCTTGGCATTAAGAATGATGACAGAGTCTGTCTCTTTATGGACAGGATCCCGGAATTATATCTTTCATTCCTGGGAGTACTGAAGATAGGAGCTATAGTTCAGCCTCTTTTTTCCGCGTTTGGCGATGAATCCCTTTTTGTGAGACTTGAAAATGCACAGACAAGGGCAATCATTACCCAAAGAAAGCATCTTCCAAAAGTCAGAAAAATTCTTGACAGACTTCCATATCTTGAATTTATTGTTATTGTGGATCATAATAAGATAAAACCTCTGGAAAAAAAAGAGGTCGCTTTTAATATGGAAGAATCTATACCCGTTGAGAATATGGAAATCTTCCCTGCTCATGCAGAATCACCATCAGTTTTGCATTATACATCAGGGACAACAGGTCAGCCCAAAGGAGTAAAACATGTTCACTATTCACTTATATCACAATATCTTACTGCCAAATGGGTTCTCGATCTCCGCGATGATGATATTTACTGGTGTACTGCTGACCCTGGATGGGTTACCGGAACATCCTACGGAATAATCGGACCGTGGAGTCTTGGCATTACACAGTGTGTGCTCGATACCGGTTTTTCAGCTCAGGCCTGGTACAGATTCATTGAGAAGTACAGGATCACGATGTGGTATTCGGCACCAACTGCTATCAGATCGCTGATGAAAGCTGGTGATGAAATAATCAAAGAGCATGATCTTTCAAGCCTGCGCCATCTTGCAAGTGTAGGAGAACCATTGAACTCCGAAGCGGTCATCTGGTCTGAAAAAATATTCGGGAAGCCGTTTCTTGATACTTTCTGGCAGACAGAGACCGGATCAATAATGATCACCAATTTCCCCGGAATGAAAGTTAAGCCCGGCTCAATGGGCAAACCATTCCCTGGTATCACAGGCGTTGTCCTTGATCCTAAAACATATCAGCCCATTACTGAACCGGGAAAGATAGGGCTTATCGCATTTAAACCTGACTGGCCTTCAATTATGCGCAGTTATTGGAATAACAAGGAGAAATACGAGGAAAAGTTTGTAAATGGATGGTATTTATCAGGTGACAAAGCAAGTATTGATAATGAAGGCTATTTCTGGTTTGTTGGAAGAGATGATGATGTTATCAATACCGGCGGGCATCTGGTAAGTCCTTTTGAAGTTGAGTCAGCTCTGTTGGAACATCCCGCTGTAGGTGAATCAGCTGTTGTGGCAAAACCCGATGAATTAAATATGGAGGTAGTAAAAGCATTTATCACCCTTAAACCAGGATTTACTCCAGGTCCCGATCTCGAACTTGAGATTATGAATTTCATAAGGAAAAAGTTGTCACCTCTGGCAATGCCCCAGGATATCGAATATATGGAGAAACTGCCAAAAACAAGAAGCGGCAAGATAATGAGAAGACTACTCCATGCTAAAGAGTGGGGTGAGGATATTGGCGATATTTCTACCCTTGAGAATGACTGAAAATTTAAAAATACGATATATTTAACCTAAAAATAATTTATATGGAAGAAACAGATTTACAGGAAATGAAAGATCTTGTCCTGAATTATGTGATCAATGAGTATATGGAGGATGAGGAGGAACCAATAACCTATGATACTCCATTGATATCAAGCGGATACGTAGATTCTTTTTCAATGGTCTCTTTGCTTGTTTTTCTTGAAAATAAATTCAAGATAAAAATTCCATCAAATAAAGCTACACCTGAGGCATTTGACAGTGTTAACAGTATAGTGTCACTCGTAAGTCAGTATTTGAAATAAACTTTGCTAATTGCCTGATGCAAATTTCCTGAAATCACTGCATCCGGCGATTACAATTGCGAGGCACTTCCTTCCTATCCATATGAATTGAAATTAATTATTTAGAAAATGAGTTACTCCGATAAAATCAGGAATTTGTACCAGGGCCAGCTTGGAGATATCCGTAATGCAGGGATCTATAAAGAGGAAAGGTTCATTCATTCCTCTCAGGCTGCTGATATTGAAGTAGAATTTCCATCAGGAGCTGATATTATGAATGCCATTAATATGTGCTCCAATAATTATCTCGGTCTGTCAAGTCATCCGGAAGTAATTAAAGCAGCACATGACGGGCTTGAAAGAAGAGGTTATGGTATGTCATCAGTTCGTTTTATCTGCGGGACACAGGATATTCACAGGGAACTTGAAAACAGGGTCACAGAATTCCTGGGAACTGAGGATACGATTCTTTTCCCCTCATGTATGGATGCTAATGCAGGTGTTTTTGAAGCACTTCTTACAAGTGAGGACATCATGATCTCTGACAGACTAGTTCATGCTTCTATTATCGATGGAATGAGGCTTTGCAGTGCTCAGCATGATACCTTTAAGCATTCAAATATGGAGCACCTTGAAGAAAAACTTCTGCTTCACGCTGATAAAAGGATAAAAGTGGTCATTACTGATGGAGTCTTCTCCATGGATGGTGATATCGCCAGACTTGATGAAATGGTCAAACTGTGTGAAAAATATGATGCGATGATTCTTGTGGATGATTCTCATTCAACAGGATTTATAGGAAGAACCGGTAGGGGGACTCATGAACTTTGTGATGTTGTCGGCAAAATAGATATTATAACAACTACTTTCGGTAAAGCTCTGGGAGGAGCCTCAGGAGGATGTGTTTCAGGGAGAAAGGAAATAGTGGACATGTGCAGACAGAAAGCCCGGCCTTACCTTTTTTCAAATACCATCGCTCCGGTGATTGTCTCAGGTGTTTTAAAGGTTTTCGAAATATTATCTTCAAGTACAGAACGGCGCGATAAGCTTGAGAAGAATACAGCATACTGGAGGAAAGGTCTGAAAAATGCCGGATTCGTTTTGAAAGAAGGAGAGAGTCCCATTGTTCCTGTAATGCTCTTCAATGCAAAATTATCTCAGGATTTCTCAAAAGATCTTTACAATGAAGGAATTTATGCAATAGGATTCTTTTTTCCTGTTGTTCCCAATGGCCAGGCAAGAATCAGAACCCAGATCTCAGCAGGACATGAAATACATCACCTGGATAAAGCCTTATCAGCCTTTATTAAAGTTGGCGATAAATACGGAATTCTCGGGCTTAACAAAGAACAGATCGTGGCAAAATATGGATTGTAATTATAAATGCAGCTACTTATTAATGATTATCATCATGATTTATCATTGGTAAAAGCTGTATTTTTGCATTTCCTTTAGAAAAGCAAAAAAATTTAAATGTACACTCCCTTTCAGGATCATCTCAAAAACCAGCTTAATGAGATAACAGAAGCCGGACTATATAAAAATGAACGAATAATTATAACACCACAGGGTGCTGAAATAGAATTGAATACAGGGCAAAAGGTTCTTAATTTCTGTGCAAATAATTATCTGGGGCTTTCAAATAATCCAAACCTTATTGAGGCAGCCAAAGCGGCGCTTGACGATTATGGATATGGTATGTCATCTGTCAGGTTTATCTGCGGGACAACTGATCTTCATAAAAAACTCGAGGGTCGTATTGCGGAATTTTTCGGAACAGAAGATACGTTACTTTATGCAGCCTGTTTTGATGCGAACGGAGGTGTGTTCGAGCCGCTCCTTACCAGTGAAGATGCTGTCATTTCCGATGCATTGAATCATGCTTCAATTATTGACGGGGTAAGGCTTTGTAAAGCGCAGCGCTACAGATATGAAAATTCTGACATGGAAGATCTTGAGACTCAGCTGCAACTGGCACAGGAGCAACGGTTCAGGCTTATTGTGACTGACGGGGTATTCTCAATGGACGGGAATGTTGCACCTCTTGATAAAATAGTTGAGCTTGCAGATAAGTATAATGCAATGGTTATGGTCGATGAATCGCACTCCGCAGGTGTTGTCGGCGATACCGGACGCGGTGTGACCGAACTCTATAACCTGAAAGGCAAGGTTGAAATTATTACAGGAACTCTGGGAAAAGCTTTCGGAGGTGCAATAGGTGGATTCACAACCGGGAAAAAAGAGATAATTGAATTATTAAGACAAAGGTCACGACCATACCTTTTTTCAAATTCAATTCCACCTCTGGTAGCCGCCGCCGGCATCAGGATGGTTGATATGATGACTGAAACCAATGAACTCCAGGATAAGCTTCACCAAAACTCCGGTTATTTCATCAATAAGATGACGCAGCTGGGATTCGACATAAAACCAACAAAATCAGCGATATGCGCGGTTATGCTGTACGATGCGAAATTATCACAGAAATTTGCTGCCAGACTTTTAAAAGAGGGCATTTATGTAACCGGCTTTTATTATCCTGTGGTTCCGAAAAATCAGGCGAGAATACGGGTTCAGCTTTCAGCAGCTCATCAAATAGAACACCTGGACCAAGCTGTTTCCGCTTTTGAAAAAACAGGAAAAGAACTGAAAGTGATAAAATAAAAAATCTCAGATCAGCCGCATTTTGATGATCCGCAGTCTTTGCAGATCAGACAGCCCTCCTCATAAACAAGATTATGTGAACCGCATTCTCCACACTTCCCTTTGGCCTTTGTGCCATTAGGAATATATTTCTTAAGTGCTCTTTCAACGCCGTTTTTCCAGTTATTGATCGATTCACTGTCGAGCTTAAGCGATGATACAAGGTTTACAACGTCGGCAATGGGCATTTCATGTCTCAGAACTCCGGAGATAAGTTTTGCATAATTCCAGAATTCAGGTTTGAACATATGCGAGAGGCCACCCATAGTCTTCTTATAACCATATTTATCAGTATACTGAAAATCGTACCTGGTTCTGCCATCTTCCTCTTTTACCTTAATTATCTTACCCTTGATGATTGTTCTTGGAATAGGGAATATTTCTTCGTCGGCCAGTCCTGTAAATATCTCATACGGTTTGCCTTCCTTCAGCCCTACAAAAGCCACCCATTTTTCTTCATTTATATTGAATCGTATTATGTCACAGTCAAGCACCTTAGGACGTTTTGGCCGGTCTGTGCGCATCTCGTTTTTGCCTGCGATAAGAACTCCACTCCTGGAGCCGTCACGATAAACTGTCGCGCCCTTGCAACCTGATTTCCATGCTGTAAGATACAGCTCGCTTACCAGCTCTTCTTTTACATCGGCCGGAAGGTTGATTGTCACACTTATAGAATGGTCTACCCACTTTTGTATGGCACCCTGCATCTTTACCTTGGCAATCCAGTCCACATCATTGGCTGTGGCTTTGTAATAAGGTGATTTGGCAATTAATGTTTCTATCTCCTCATCCCGCATCCGTGTTACCTTGTCAGGGTCATAACCGCTCAGTTTAAGCCAGTCAACAAACTTATGATGAAAGACATTAAATTCCTCCCAAGAATCACCGACTTCATCCTGAAAGGTAACATTAACGTCCTTGTCGTTGGGATTGACTTTCCTCCGGCGCTTATAGAAAGTTGAAAAGATCGGTTCTATACCTGAGGTAGTCTGTGTCATCAGGCTTGTTGTACCTGTTGGGGCAATTGTCAGAAGGGCTATATTTCTGCGGCCGAATTTAACCATGTTGTTATACATGACCGGGTCAGCTTCCTTCATTCTCAGAATGAAAGGATTATTCTTCTCACGCTCTGAATCATATATAGCAAATGAGCCTCTTTCTTTTGCAAGATATGTGGAAGATTTATATGCTTCAAGTGCAAGAGTTTTATGAACTTCGACCGAGAAATTGGTGGCCTCATCGCTTCCGTAACGCAGTCCGAGTGCCGCAAGCATATCGCCTTCAGCAGTTATTCCTATTCCTGTCCTTCTGCCCTCTTCAGATTTTTTCCTTATACTCCTCCAGAGATTTCTTTCAACATGTTTCAGTTCATCAGATTCAGGATCTGCTTCAATCTTTTGCAGGATTGAATCAATTTTTTCCAGCTCGAGATCAATTATATCATCCATCATCCGTTGTGCCAGACCTACATGTTCTTTGTAGAGCTCAAAATCGAATTTTGCTTTTCCCGTAAATGGATCAACAACATAACTGTAAAGATTGATAGCCAGCAGTCTGCAGCTGTCGTATGGGCACAGAGGGATTTCCCCGCATGGATTTGTCGAGACCGTTGCGTAGCCCAGATCGGCATAGCAGTCGGGAACACTCTCTCTGATTATCGTATCCCAGAAAAGTACGCCGGGTTCTGCTGACTTCCATGCGTTGTGAATAATCTTACTCCAGAGCTGGACGGCATCAATATCATTTACAAACTTTGGATTATCGGAGTTGATCGGGTATTGCTGACGGAACATTGATTTTGATTCGACTGCTTTCATAAACTCATCTGTCAGTTTTACAGATACATTGGCTCCTGTCACCTTGCCGCACTCCATCTTTGCATCGATGAATTTACCCGAATCGGGATGTTTTATTGATATTGAGAGCATTAATGCGCCCCGTCGGCCGTCCTGTGCCACTTCCCGGGTTGAGTTAGAATATCTCTCCATGAAAGGCACGACCCCGGTTGATGTAAGTGCGCTGTTAAGCACCGGTGTCCCCTTGGGCCTGATATGCGAAAGGTCGTGTCCTACCCCGCCACGCCGCTTCATAAGCTGCACCTGTTCCTGGTCAATTTTCATAATGCCGCCATAAGAGTCTGAAGTACCATCGTTTCCTATTACGAAACAATTTGACAATGAAGCTATCTGGAAATAATTGCCGATACCGGTCATCGGCCCCCCCTGTGGTACGATATATTTAAAATCTTTAAGAACACTATAAATAAGCTCTTCCTGGAGAGGATTTTTATATTTTAATTCCACCCTGTGTATTTCACGTGCCAGGCGACGGTGCATATCATCAGGTGTTTTTTCGTAGAGGTTCCCGTATGAGTCCTTCAGTGCATATTTATTTGCCCAAACTCTGGCTGCCAGTTCGTCATCACCAAAATATTCAATGCTGGCCTCCACGGCCTCTTCATGTGAATAGACAACCCTCTCTCTTTCCTTCGATCTGATTATTTCCTTACCTGCCACTCTTTTTTGCACTTCGGTTTTTGACTGCTCTATTATTGCTTTTTCTGCTGCTACAGCAGATTCCTGGACAAAAAGTTCTCCCATAGTATAAAAAACAATTATGTTACTCTCTGATAGTAACGAGATTAAATGACCACTGATATTTAAAGCGGGTAATTGCTAAATTAGGTAAGCATAAATCTCAATGCAAGACAAAATTTTTAAGTTTATTAACATTTGGCAAGTTAGTTATTAACCAATATTATTATTGTTGATAATCAGCGTCTTGCATGAGATTATCAGAATTTCCCCGCACCAAAGGGGCAAATTCTTTAAAAATCTGTTTATTAAAATTTACCAATGAACTTAAAATTTTACAGCTAACTGAAAATTAAAAACCCCGGAGGATTTCCGGGGTAATTTTAATTATCTTCTAATTGAACAAGTACTTCAGACCAAGCTGAATTCCCCATGTTCCTGCCACAGTGCTCGGATCCTGAAAGGATTTGGTAACATATTCTCCGCCAATTTTTCTCATTTTTACTTTGAGCACTCCTGTTGCAGCATCTCTGCCTACAACCTGAAGGGGCGAGGTGGTCACTGTATTCTGGTTAAGTCCCCAGTCTGAGTTTAGCAGGTTCATAAGATTTAAAATGTCGATACTGAACTGTATTCTGTTAGTCTGATCTCCTGCCTTAATTTTGAAATCCTGCATGAATCGCATATCGAGCCTGCCGTTCCAGGGTGTATAAGCCCCGTTTCTCAGGGCAAACTCGCCAGCATGTTTTTTCAGGTAAGGATCCTGTGAGGCAAAGGCAAAATAAGCAGTAGCATCTTCCGGAGTTTCCCATAATAATTCACTTGCATTCTTCGGAATATACATCAACTCATGATCCGAAGTACCATCCCTGTTTGCATCGCCAGAATAGATATAGGAGTATGCATTTCCAACATAACCATTGTAAACAAATGAGACAGAAGAAGCGAATAACTTTGCATATTCAATATAGTAATTGGCTGAAAACAGAAGTCTGTGAGGAGTATTATTAAAAGATAAACCCAGCTCGTCTGAATTGAGTTCCCTTGTTATTCTCCTGTATTGCCATGCAGAGAATGGATCAGATCCTGACTTCCCTGTGACTTCCTCGCTCCAGCTGCGTGAATATGACAACAGGCCGCTAAAACCTGCAATTCTTGGCAGATCAATAGTAGCAGAAAAGGAATAACCCTGCCCTTTACTTGTGTTACGCATGATAACAACATCCGTATAAGGCGGCTTGAGGTACTTTGTAGCACTTGTATTATTCGACCAGTAGGGCATCCAGTATGGATTTTCAGAACCCCCGATAATATAGCTGGTTGCTGCCGGAGCCAGATTTATATTCTCAAAATTAATTGAATTAATATCTTTTGTATAGATTCCTTCAAGTGTCAACAACATATTAAGAGGAAGCCTGACATCGAATCCAAAACTTGTACGCCATACCTGAGGAAGTTTAAAATCTTTGTCTATTGCAGCTATTCTTCCTCCGACAGGATTGGCCTGAGGAAAGATATCCGACAGTGTATTGTCTTTAAGTAAATCCGCAGCATTTGGAAGCAGGGGAATTCTGGCAAGTTGCTCCCGGCTTGTCGCTCCGCCGCTTGAATTGATTACCAGCTGATATTGTATCATCCCGCTGTTTGAAGGCTGGTTTGTGAACCAGACAAATGGAATCCGTCCGGTAAAAACACCGGTACCTCCACGTACCTTCAATTGCTTATTACTGAAAACATCCCATGTAAAACCAAGGCGGGGTGACCAGAGGATTTTTGAATCAGGCCATGTAGAGAGATCAACACCTTCCAATCTTGCGAATGTTACTCCGTGAAGGTTGGGATTATCAATTGCACCGTCAAAATAAATTGGAAGATCAATACGAACACCTCCTGTGATTTTAAAATTGTTTTGAACACTAACCTCATCCTGAAGATATGTGGAAAACTGGCCAAACGAAAGCTCAGAAACTGGTTCTGTCAGGCCATTGATTGGATAAGTGTATGCAAAACTGATAGGATGAAATGCATCACTGAATGGCTGGCCGACTCCGTCTCCATTAATGAAGCTTTCAAATGCAGCAAGGTTTTTGAACCTGTAGTAACTGCTTCCCTGGCGGAGGTAGCTGTTTGCAAAATATTGATGTTCAAAAGACAATCCGAATGTAATATTATGATTATTAAACTGATATGTTAGATTATCAGTGATTATAAGAGTGTTATTCTCCACTCTGTTCTTAAATGAGAATAATTCATATCCGGCAGACATTGTAACGTCTCCTGTTGCAGGGTTACCATTCATAATATCAATGAAAGGGAAAACATCGCTGTTGCTTGTACGAGGCTGTACATAATTTGTATAGGCGATCAGCAGTTTGTTTGAAACTTCCCTGAAACGGCTGTTAACTTCGGCGGTTAGTGAATGAAGCTTATTAGTGGTGAAATACTGGGAGTTTTCAAATGATATACCTCCTGTTCTGGTATGTCTTCCATTCACGATTGTCGGCCTTGCATCACCACTGCTGCTTGGTCTGGAAACTGTTGAACTTTCAGAAAAATTATACCTGAGAGTTACTTTGTGGTTTCTGCTGATGTTCCAGTCAATCTTGGCAAGGAGTTTATTATTACTTTCATTGTCTCCGCCCCAGTCTTCATACTTTCCTGTTTCATAACCGTATTTATTTTTGAGAACCTGTGAAAATTTTTCCAGGCTGTCAGCCCAGACGCGGGAATTAACATTCTGATCAGTTGCATCCCTGCCTGGTTTCCATGCGAGCAAAGTATTTCCTGGTGTCAGTGTATTCTCCTTTTCTCCGCTAAGGAAAAAGAAAAGCTTGTTTTTAATAATTGGCCCTCCAAGAGTGAATCCATATGCTTTTTTTGCAGATTCAGAAACAGTAAGCTCTTTATCCCTTATTTTTTTCCCGTTAAAACTCTGGTCCCGGTAATAGCCATATACCGATCCCCTGAACTGGTTTGTCCCGCTTTTTGTGATTGCATTTATTCCGGCGCCTGTAAAATTCGATTGCCTGACATCGAATGGAGCAATGGCAACCTGTATTTCCTCTATCGATTCCATCGAAATAGGTTCGCCTGATACTCCAGGCATATTGCTTCCCGATAACCCGAAATTGTTATTAAAATTGGCGCCGTCAACGGTAACATTTGTTGTATAAGCTTCACGGCCAACATATGATCCCGACCCTGTTGCATAGGGAGAAAGCTTGGTATAATCACCCAGATTCCGGTTAATTGAAGGTATCAGGAGCATATCCGATTTGTTTATATTTGAGCTGGCTCCCATTTTTTCAGTACTGAATGCCGAGGGTCTTGTACCAATGACTGTTACTATCCCTAATTCAGTGCTGGATTCTTTTAATTCGGTATTAAGAACAAGGTTCTCTCCCAGCAACAGATTAATATCGGTAAAGGTCTCTTTTGAATAACCGACAAAGGATACTTCTATCCTGTAGGGTCCTCCCGGACGCATCCCCTGGATGGTGTAAATACCCTGTGTATTTGCCGAAGCACCATACACTGTCCCGGAAGGGACATGAACAGCAAGGATGCTTGCTCCTGAAAGTGGCTGCTGATTACTGTCAACCACCTTACCACTCATCGAAGAGGTTGTTGCCCCCTGTCCGAACATTATTAACGTAGTGAACATGAACACCAGAAGAGCGGAAATTTTTTTTATTTGTTTGATCATAAGATTAGGATTAAGGATTAGAATTATGTATTAATACTATTTATAATTATTTGATTTATTGAATATTCCGAGATTAGACCGTATGCAAGCCCGACCGGACAATTTACATCTCTTTGAACGATCGGTATAATTTCAAAAAGACAAGATATTAACAAGTTATGAGCAGGAATTGTTAATATCTTTTACCTTGATTTTTTGAATAATTGTCTCTGTTGCACCAGTATTTTCTTTTACGTAACTTCGTGCTGCTTCGGCTGATTTGCTATAGCTCAGTTTATCAATGAGCAATTCATCCATTATATCCCGGAATTCTTTGTATGTCGAAAAACTCTTTGCACCACCTACATTTTTCATGTCGATTGCTTCCCGGAATTTTTTGTGATTTGGGCCAAATAATACCGGAATACCCCAGCATGCAGCTTCAAGAATATTATGAATCCCTTTACCGAATCCGCCACCGATAGCCGCTATATATGCATATCTGTAAGCCATCGAAAGCATACCTATATTGTCAATTATTAAAACCCTTGCACCGGCCGATGTATCAGCGAACTGAGAGTATCTGACAAAACTGACTGTCAGGAGTCTTTCAAGTCGTTCGATATTTGATTTCTCAATTTCATGCGGCGCAAAAACCCATTTCATTCTTTCGGAATGCATGTTAATATATTTTGCCAAAATTTCTTCATCAGGAGCCCAGCTGCTTCCTGCCAGAAAAAGTTTCTCATTACCTCTGAATTTTTCAAGCTGAGGAATCTCACCGGCAGTTGAAGCTATCTGCATTACCCTGTCAAACCTTGTGTCGCCCGTAAGAGTAACTTCTGTGATCCCAATATCATGCAGTAATGTAAGCGATTCCTTATCCTGTACAAAAATATGATCAAGTTTCTTAAGCATTTTTCTGAAAAAAGATCCGTACCATTTGAAGAAATGCTGTTCTGGCCGGAATATTCCTGATATTAAAAATATCGGGGTCTTCTTCTCATAAAGTATTGATATATAATTGTTCCAGAATTCATACTTAACAAAAATCACAAAAGAGGGATTGATTATATCAATAAATTTCAAAGCATTGGAAGGTGTATCTGCAGGAAGGTAACAAATGCAATCAGCCCCGGGATAATTTTTTCTTATTTCATAACCTGAAGGAGAGAAAAAAGTAAGAACTATCCTGTATTGCGGCATCACTGTTTTAATCTCCTCAATAACCGGTCGCCCCTGCTCAAATTCCCCAAGTGAAGCACAATGCATCCAGATATACTTCTCCGATGAATTGATCTTTTGTTTTACAAGTTCAGGCCAGTTCTTTCTTCCTTCAACCCAAAGTCTTGCTTTATGGTTAAAAACGGACAAAATCCTTGCGAGAGAGGCCAATACAAGGATTACAAAATTGTATAATATTCTCATGATCAGATTTTGAGTTTGCAAAGGTATTAAATAAAGGTATAAAGGTACAATGGTGTAAAGGTACAACGGCGCAACGGTTAATAATAATGCAAATATGTATTGATTTGAACCCTTAAGCCTTAATGCCTTTGAGCCTTGAGCAATAATTTTATTCTGAAGAGTCTGCGTTAAAGATAAATTTA
Organism: Bacteroidales bacterium UBA2198; assembly: GCA_002328625.1. GTDB lineage: Bacteria > Bacteroidota > Bacteroidia > Bacteroidales > VadinHA17 > LD21. Next base: position 48,805 of record DCVC01000084.1, on the reverse strand, counting down.
CTTCTATTTTTGCATAAAATATCTGTTTAGCAGATGGTTCGTCTGATTGCCCTTATAATCTCAATAGTACTTCAAATCATTGCTGCGGCAATCGCCCTGAGATTCATGAAACTAACAAAATACAGACTTTCGTGGATACTCCTTTCACTCTCTTTTGTTTTTATGGCTGTACGAAAAATTATTCAGCTGTTTGAATTCTTCAGAGGTACTCCTTCATATACATGGCAGATGATAGATGAATGGATGGGAGTGCTTATATCGTTCATGATAATTGTAGGGGTGATTCTGATACGCGAATTGTTTTACTCTCTCAAGAAAGCCGAGATTGACCGTAACCGTACAGAAAGGAGAGTATTGAATGCGATAATAAATACTGAAGAAAATGAGAAGAAAAGGTTTGCTAAAGATCTTCATGACGGCCTGGGGCCGCTCCTTTCAACAGTAAAAATGTCGCTGTCTGCCCTCACTGAAAGGATCAAGGATCCATCAGGCATGGTGATTCTGAATAACACAAGCTATCTTATAAACGAATCATTAAATGCAATAAAGGATATTTCGAATAATCTCAGTCCTCATGTATTGTTGAACTTTGGGCTTTCCAGCGCGCTAGGTGCATTCACAACTAAAATAAACCAGACAAAGGCAATCGAGATTGATTTTAAAACAAATATGGAGAATCAGCGTCTTGATAATGACAAGGAGGTTGTTTTTTACAGGGCTGCCTGTGAACTTATAGCCAATTCCATAAGTCATTCGGGAGCCTCAAAAATTGAGATTGAGCTTAATAAACATGAAAAATTTATTACCTTGCAATTCAGTGATAACGGGCGTGGCTTTGACACCTCTATTCTTGGAAGGGAGGAAAGCAAAGGCATGGGGCTTTCAAATATCGAGACCCGGGTCAGGTCAATTGAAGGAGTATTTATTCTTGAAAGCACACCCGGCAAAGGCACCAGTGCTCTTATCAGGGTTATTGACTAACCGGCTAAATAAAACCAGGAGAAATGGAAAAAATAAGGATTATAATAGCAGATGACCACCAGCTCTTCAGAAATGGTTTAAAAATACTGCTCAGTGCCTTTCCTGAGTTTGAGATTGCAGGCGAAGCATCGAACGGAGATGAGTTTCTGAAGATCCTGATGAATACTAAAGCGGATATTGCACTGATGGATATTAATATGCCTGAAATGGATGGCATTGAAGCAACAAGGAAGGGGCTTAAATTATTTCCTGATCTCCAGATAATAGCACTTTCAATGTATGGGGAAGAAGAATATTATTATAAAATGGTTGATGCCGGAGCAAAAGGTTTCCTGCTGAAAGATTCAGATATTAATGAAGTTAAGGAAGCTATTCTGACCGTGAAAAAAGGAGGAAGCTACTTCTCTCAGGAGCTTTTATACCATGTAATACAGAAGATTAAACACAGGGAAACCGAGGGCAAATCAGCTAATCTGTCGAGAAGAGAAAAAGAAATTCTTATGAAGATATGTGAGGGACTTTCCAACCAGGAGATTGCCGAAACACTCTTTATCAGCAAAAGGACTGTCGATAAGCACAGGGCCAACCTTCTTGGGAAAACAAACTCAAAGAATACAGCCAGTCTTATCCTTTTTGCAATCAGAAATAAGCTTATTGAAGTATAGAAAGATTTTAAAACGGTCATTCCTCTATGAGCGAATCACATAACCTGGGAAAGAAAGGAGAAGGAATTGCGGCCGATTATCTCCGGAACAAGGGATACAAAATACGCCACCAAAACTGGAAATCAGGAAGGCGCGAGTTGGATATTGTGGCTGAAAACGATGATTTTATTGTTTTTATTGAGGTCAAAACAAGAAATGAAGATTTCTGGATGCCTCCTGCCAGTGCGGTAACATCCGAGAAACAGAGATTAATAATCTATACGGCAGACAGTTATTTGCAAAAATATGATATTGCAAAGGAGAGCCGGTTCGATGTGATCACCATTATATATAAAGGCATGTCATGGGAGATTGATCATATTGAAAATGCTTTCTACCCAACCCTGAGATAATTTTTTTGCACTTTTAGCGATTGACAATTAACCAAACAAAAATAGAATTATGCGAATCAGGCTATTAATCCTGCTAACAGTTACATTTTTTTTTATAAATGTATTTGCCCAGAGGAAAAATGCATCATCAGGCACTTCACAGGCTGAAGAAGGTTACATATTCACATCATTAACAGACCTTAAGGCCACACCCGTTAAGAATCAGGCCAGTACCGGGACCTGCTGGTGTTTCGCCACAACTTCATTTATTGAGTCGGAATTGCTCAGAATGGGAAAGGAAGAATATGATTTGTCAGAAATGTTCATAGTCAGAAAAAACTATATCGACAGATTAAAAGATAACTATCTCAGGCTGGGAAAAGGTAACCTCGGCCCGGGGAGCCTTTCCCACGACTTTATGCGTATATTCTCAGAGGAAGGCATTGTTCCTGAAGAAATATATACCGGACTCAATTACGGATCGGCATTACATAATCACCGAGAGCTTCAGGACTTCATTGATGCTGTAGCTGCTGTTCCTGTTCAGAGGAAAAATGAAAGTGATCAGTATCATAAAATAATAACCGCAATTCTTGATATTTATCTTGGTAATTTTCCTGAGTACTTTACATACAAGGGAATAACATACACACCCATATCATTCGCTTCCAGCCTTGGAATTAACCCTTCTGATTATGTTGAAATAACTTCATTCACTCATTTTCCTTTTTATTCACAGGGGATACTGGAAGTCCCTGACAACTGGACGATGGCTCGTTTTTATAATGTTCCTCTTGATGAACTGATAGAGATAATGGACTATTCTCTTACAAATGGTTATACGGTTAACTGGGATGGAGACGTCAGCGAAAGAGGATTCTCCCATACAAACGGAGTTGCAGTAATACCCGATATTTCAAAAATTCTCGATGCTTCAACAACCGACAGGGCAAGATTTGAAAGGCCAGTCATCCCACAGCAAAGTTCCCCAGACGTTCCCAAACCAGGTCCCGAAATAAAGATTACCCAGGAATTGCGACAAACCGGCTATGAATCCTTTACAACTACCGACGATCACCTCATGCATGTTACAGGAATTGTAAAGGACCAGAACGGAACAAAATATTATAAGACCAAAAATTCATGGGGAACCGAAAGAAACAAATTTGGCGGATACCTCAATATGTCAGAAAGTTATGTCCGTGCTAAAACGATCTTTATTATGGTTCATAAAAACGCTATACCACCGTCTGTCAAAATCAAACTTGGCATATCGTAGGTCTTGCAGGTCCAACCTGTACAACTTGCATGACCTGCACAACTTATACGACTTAAACACCCGTTTATCAATCAACTAACAGATTACATCCTCGTATGTCGCTGTTATCGAACCTTCCAAGCACCTCAAACCCTCCGTCTTCATAAAGTCTGCCCAGATCGTCTGTTGCAATAAACGGGCACGAATAAATATTTGCAAGATCAATAACATTGATGCCCCCAGTCCTGCCCGGATCTGATATAATAGAAAGCGGATCCTGCGGATCTCTGATAAGGATTTTCATCCACGGGGGGGAATGAAAGATCCCTTCTCCTTTTGAATATGCCTGACTCAGGAGCTCGGTCATTCCATATTCAGAATGAATTACAGATACTTTGAATTTCTTCCTCAATATCGCATGGAGTTCCTCCCTTGTTATCTCATTCCTTTTTCCTTTCATTCCGCCGGTTTCCATAATTATTGTTCCGGAAAGGTCGGGAAAGTATTTTTCGGCGAGGTCGAGAAGGGCAAAGCTGACTCCTATCAGGATTATCCTGATCCCTTTTTCTTTCGCTTTGTTGATGTTACCAAGCAACATACCGATATCATCTTCATAAAATCCGCTTAAGGGATTCATACTTTTGTTTACCAGGGTTTCCATCATATAAACCAGTGATGAATTACTTCTGTCGGTATAAGAGGGCAGAATGGCAGCAATCATAAAACCGGAGGGTTCACCGTAAAAAAGTCTGAAGGTGCTTAAAAAAGAAGTTTCGTAAATACTTAAGGAGTGGACCCAATGGCAGCTTGGCGACATTCCTGCTGTTCCGCTGCTTTCAAATACCGCCTCACTTGTTAAACCTTCTGAAATAACCTTATGATTCCTGAAGAATTCTGCAGGAAGAAACGGGATTTCTGAAACACACTGCGGCGGTTTCCTCTTTCTGCCGAGATTTATTACAAATTCCTTATAGACTGTATTATTTTCAATCTGATAACGATAAACCTCCAGTGCCAGATTTCTGAAACCTGAACTATCCGTTATCCTGAATATCCTTTCAGGTAAATCAATTCTCATTTACCAGGGAAAGTTGGTGTTCCGTCAGGCTGATAGACCCACTCAAAAGTGCATTCCGCATAATTGTTACCGGATCGAACCTCGGCGATAATTGATATAATCCTGATCTTTGCATAATGTTCCGTTCCGGACCTGTAAATCCAGACCTGATGAGGTCTTATCGGATAGGCCAGACCATCCCACTGGGTCACATTTGCTGTTGTCAGATTATCAAATGCTGTTTTGGCAGATGTGCCATCATTATATTCTCCAAACTTATAAAACGAATCCTTCAGATTATTTGCCTGAAACAGCAAATCAGTCCCATCAGTGTCAACGGTTATATCAGGAGGTGGTTTTTCAAGGGTTGAAACAAGCTTTGCTTCGCGAAATAGAAAACCATATACATAGTAAGTAGTGCTAAATTCTCTGGTATTATTAATCGTAGCAATTCCTGATGTAGGCGGATTTTTATCCTTTTTGCAGGAAACCTGCATCGTGAGTATTGCAAATAATATTAAAATAATGTTTTTCATTCCCATTAACAGAGAGATGCTTACTCGCCCCGGACAGCAACTATTCCCGGCAGTTTTTTACCTTCCATATATTCAAGCATAGCGCCTCC
>DCVC01000084.1:27202-43783 GCA_002328625.1 Bacteroidales bacterium UBA2198 | reverse complement strand
CAACATCAGTTACTGAAGTACTGGCTTCATTCTCAAACCTGTCACCGTTGAGACTATCAACAGGAAGATACAGATTCACATTCTTTTCTCTGGCTTTTTCGATTATCTTCAGTGCCAGATCAAGCTTATCCTCTTCGCACAGGGATTTCCCTATTTTTCCACCCTGTGCTTTTACAAATGTGTAGGTCATGCCACCCCCGATAATGAGATTATTAACCCTGTTAAGAAGGTTCTCGATTAGAAGTATTTTATCCGACACCTTTGCGCCTCCCATGATAGCTGTAAAAGGCCGCTGGGCGCTATTAAGGACTCTGTCCATTGCAGCCAGCTCGCTGTTAATGAGATAACCGAACATAATCTTATCTTTCGGAAAGAACTCTGCCATCACGGCTGTTGTTCCATGAGCCCTGTGAGCTGTACCGAACGCATCATTTATATATATTTCCGCATAACCTGCAAGTTTTCTGGCCAGCTCTTTTTGTCTGACCTTCATTTCGGCTTTTGCAGCTTTCTTTTCTTCATCAGTGGCTGTCTCCGGTAAAATTGGCTTACCCTCTTCTTCGGGGTAAAAACGAACATTTTCGAGCAGTAATACTTCTCCTGGTTTAAGTGCGGCAGACATTTTTTCCGCTGATTCGCCCAGACAATCATCAGCAAACTGGACCCTTTTGCCAAGATGCTTTTCCAGAACGGGGAGAACCGGTTTAAGGGAGTATTTTTCCATTCTTCCTTCCGGACGGCCAAGATGAGACATAAGGATCAATGATCCTCCGTCGCCAAGTATCTTATTGATTGTAGGTATCGCTCCCCTGATACGGGTATCATCAGTAACAACAAGTGTTTTTTTGTCAAGAGGTACATTGAAATCAACCCTGACTATCGCTTTCTTCCCGTTGAAATTAAAATCCTGAATCATTTTCATAGATCAAATGGTTTTGTTTTAACAAATAGTTTTCCTGTTGCAAACCTACTGCTTTTTTGCAAATAAACATTTGAAAAAATAACATATCAAAAATAGCTTTAAGTATAACGAAAAGTGTAAATGAATCCTGAAAGTCATTTTATATTAAAAGAATAATTAAATTTGAAAAAAGTTATGGCTAAAATTACTTTAAAAGGAAACCCTGTCAATACATCGGGCGATCTCCCGGCTATAGGGAGTAATGCACCTGATTTTACTCTTGTCAGATCCGATCTCACCAATCTGTCACTGTCAGAACTAAAAGGGAAAAAGTTAGTTCTGAGTATATCTCCGAGTCTCGACACTTCAGTTTGTGCCGCTTCGGTACATAAATTCAACAAGGTGGCTGCAGAAAAGGAAAATGTAGTTGTTCTGGCTGTTACAAAGGACCTTCCTTTTGCCCATGGCCGGTTCTGTTCAAATGAAGGTATCACAAATGTTATCACACTTTCAGGCTTTCGTGATCCATCTTTTGGAAAAGCTTACGGTATTGATATTGTTGATGGACCGTTTACAGGCCTTTATGCACGTAGTATAATTATTGTGGACGAAAAAGGGAAGGTAATATATACACAACTGGTTCCTGAGATTGCTCAGGAGGCTGATTACGACGCTGCCCTTTCATCGTTGTAAAAACAGGATATAAATAAATCATGAAGTTCTCACAGATCCCGGGTCATAAGGATATAATTGAGAAACTTCGCAATTCGGTGACAAGGGCAAGGGTAAGCCATGCTCAGTTGTTTTCAGGGCCCGAAGGTTGTGGCACTCTGGCCATTGCTCTCGCATATGCACAGTATATCAGCTGTGAAAACAGAAGTACCATTGATTCATGCGGTACCTGCAAGTCGTGTGTAAAATATGAGAAACTGATTCATCCTGACCTGCATTTTGTCTTCCCTGTGATAAAAAATAAAAAATTTTCAGAGCCTGTCAGTGACAATTATCTTGACCAGTGGCGGGAGTTCCTGAAACTATCTCCATTCTTTACAGTTAACAGGTGGCTCGATTCTATAGAGGTTGGTAATGCCCAGGGGCTTATCTTTGCTTCGGAGGCTTCAGAAATAATAAAGAAACTGAACCTGAAAAGTTTTGAATCAGATTTTAAGGTAATGATCATCTGGCTGCCTGAAAAAATGCATCAGGCTACAGCTAACAAGTTGCTGAAAATGATTGAAGAGCCTCCCGAAAAAACACTTTTCCTTCTTGTTTCAGATGAACCCGATAAAATCATCCCAACAATATTGTCAAGATGTCAGCTTACAAAGATCCCTTTATTTACCAGTCAGGAAATTGAAAATTATATTGTCAGCCAGTTTGACCTGCCCCGCAAAAAGGCTTCTGACATATCGCAGGTAGCAAACGGCAACATAATAAGAGCTTCAGAGTTATGCGAAAACGAAGATACTTCTCTTCTTAACCTGAATCGCTTCAGGAACCTGATGAGGCTTGCATGGAAACGCGACATTATTTCAATAATTAGCTGGTCGGAGGAATTAGCTGCCACCGGAAGGGAATCACAGAAGAACTTTATCTCTTTTTCCCTGAGGATCCTCAGAGAGAACCTCATGCTTTCACTTGACCAGCTTAAAAACAGGCTTGTCTTCCTTTCCGGCGAAGAAGCAGAATTCTCAAAAAAGTTCAACCCTTTTATAAACCAAATGAATATTTACCCTCTGACTGATGAGTTTAATCTTGCCTATTCTCACATAGAGGCTAACGGAAATGCAAAAATCATCTTTCTCGATCTGGCCCTGAAGGTGATTCGAATTATCCGCTGACCCTGGCGGTAATTATTGAATTTATTGCATTTATTCACTACTTTTGCAGATTATTTTGGAAGCATAAGAATCTTATGACAGAGAATGAAGATATCCATGGGCAGTACGGTGAAGAGATACCTGCGCATGAATTAATATATAAGCCCGGCCTTAATAAGCTTGATTCCTTCAACTGGTTAAAGAATGTCCCGGTTTCGGTATATGAGGACGAGATAATAGAGATCCGTTTCAAAAACACAAGGAAGGGGTTTTACAGGAATATAAACGGGCTCAGGCTTGAAATAGGGGACATTGTTGCGGTTGAGGCTTCACCGGGTCATGATATCGGAAGGGTATCTATGGTCGGTCACCTCGTCAATGAACAGATTAAAAAACTGAAGGTTTATCCTTCACCTGACGATCTGAAAAAAGTCTATCGCAAAGCCAAAGCTGTCGACATACAGAAATGGGAAGAATCAAAGAAACTTGAAACACCCACTATGTTGAGATCGAGAAAGATCTCTGAAGAACTCAGGTTAAATATGAAAATAGGGGATGTAGAATATCAGGGAGATAAGACAAAGGCTATTTTTTATTATATAGCTGATGAAAGAGTCGATTTCCGGCAGCTTATTAAGGTATTGGCTGATGAGTTCAAGGTAAGGATCGAAATGCGCCAGATAGGAGCCAGGCAGGAGGCAGGAAGAATAGGTGGTATAGGGTCATGTGGAAGAGAACTATGTTGTTCAACACACATAACCAATTTCATATCGGTAACAACCACACATGCTAAGTATCAGGAACTCTCTTTAAATCCACAGAAACTTGCAGGACAATGCAGTAAGCTGAAATGCTGCCTTAATTTTGAACTTGATTGCTATGTAGAGGCACAGAGATCATTCCCTCCAAAAGAGATACCTCTTGAACTAACGGATGCAAGGGCTTATTATCAGAAAATGGAGGTGCATAAAGGTATTTACTGGTACACTACCGATCCTCAGTCATCAACAAATCTTGTTGCCGTTCCGGTTGAGAGGGTACGAGAGATCCAGGTTATGAATAAAAAAGGACAGAAACCCGAGAAACTAATTGTGCATGGGGAATCATCATGGGACCTTAAACCTGTTTCACAGGATCTCCTCAAAGACAATCTCCTTACCCGCTTTGACACCTCTCATTCAAAGGAAAAGAAACGTAAAAATTCACATAAGAAAAAAAACAGAAGGTTTAATGATAAAAAGAATAATTAGGCTTCTATCTTTTATGGTTTCACCTGCTCTTCTGCTATCATGCAACAGTCATGTAATGTTTACCGGTTCAGCCGTCATGCCCTCTAACATATGGCAACTTGACAACATACCAGATTTCAGCATTCCGGTTGATGATACCCTCAGCAGTAATAATATTTCTTTTTCTATCAGGACCGGTTCTTCATATCCGTTTCGCAATATCTACCTTTTTGTAACCACCTTTTCACCCGATGGTGAAAAGATTACCGACACACTGAATTTTTACCTGGCAGATGAAAAAGGGAACTGGTACGGCAAAGGATTCGGAGATATCCATGAATTGAAACTTCCTTATAAGTCAAATGTCTATTTTCCTCTAAAAGGCATCTACCGTATAAAAGTACAGCACGGCATGCGAACTGAAGATCTCAAAGGCGTTTATGATCTGGGCGTGAGGATAGAAAAAATAAGCAAGTAAATTTTTGCTGTGGGAAAGAACAAACTGGCCAGATGGGCCGAACTTGGCACTTTCATTAATGTCATTCAGCCTGAAACCGGAAACCTTTTATACGGAGATCACAGCATTAAGGGCAACTGGAAAAGGGATATCTTCAGGAATGAAAATCCTGTTGTTCTTGAGCTCGGATGCGGCAGAGGTGAATATACAACCGGACTTGCAGAAATGTTTCCCGGAAAGAATTTTATTGGCGTAGATATAAAGGGAGCTCGCCTGTGGAGAGGAGCAAAGACCGCAAATGAGCGTAAACTGACAAATACAGCATTCCTTAGAACAAGAATAGAGTTTATTAACTCATACTTTTCAACAGATGAGGTTGATGAAATATGGCTGACCTTTCCTGACCCTCATCCGGGGAAAAAGAATTCCAACAAAAGACTTACTTGTCCCTGGTTCCTTAATTGCTATCGCAATTTCATGAAAAATAATGGAATAATCCATCTCAAAACCGATTATGCGGAACTTTATCACTATACCAGAAATCTGGCTCTAAAAAACCAGATCATGATCATGTTTGAAACAACCAACCTCTATTCGGAAACCAGTCAGGAAGGCATTAATTCGTTGAAGATAAATTATCCTGACATTTACGAATCCCTCTCCGGCAAAGCTTTTTCAATAAGAACACATTATGAAAATATGTTTTTGAAAGACGGCCTGAAAATTCATTACCTCGCTTTCCGTCTTGAGAAAGATAAAATTATAAGTGATGGCAGGTAAAAAGATCAGCAGAAATAATGATTTTTTTGATATGGTATATGAGGTAACCAGACTTATCCCATACGGAAGAGTATCAACATATGGAGCAATTGCACGTTATCTTGGAACGGGCCGGTCGGCCAGAATGGTGGGCTGGGCTTTAAATGCCTGCCATAATAATCCCGTCTTCATTCCTGCTCACAGAGTTGTAAACAGGAATGGCATCCTTACCGGAAAACATCATTTTGGCAACAGTACTACAATGCGACAATTACTCGAAAATGAGGGCATTGTTGTGGAAGATGACCAGATTGTGAACTTCCGTGAAAAATTCTGGGATCCGCTGAGTGAACTGCAGTGAATATTTTGCCGTAACAAAAAAAATAAGTAAAATTGCAGCTTCTTTATAATTAAATTAAATAAAAATAAGATGGGGACGTTTTCAAAAGAACAGATATTAAAAGCCCTGTCAGAAGTAATTCACCCGGAAAATGGCAAAGATATTGTCTCGCTGGGCATGGTTTCTGAAATTGTATCGGAAGATGAGGGCATTTCCCTGACCCTCACACCTGAAAGGTCAAATGATCCTTTTATTTCATCGATAAAAAGCACTACTGTTAAGGTGCTCAAAAAAACGCTGGGGATCAATGCAGTTATTAAGGAAATAAGTGTTCAGCCCAGGGAGATCGCGGATAAACATCATGAAAAACCTGCCACTCTATTGCCCGGCGTAAAGAATATAATAGCAATTTCATCAGGCAAAGGAGGTGTCGGAAAGACAACCATTGCCGTTAACCTGGCTGTTTCCCTTGCCCGCAAGGGATATGATACAGGACTTCTTGATGCCGACATTTTCGGCCCTTCAGTTCCAATTATGCTGGATGCCGAGAAATACAAGCCAGCGGTTAAACGGGATAACAATGTTGATCGCATTATACCATTAACAAAGCACGGTGTTAAAGTTCTTTCGATTGGTTTCTTTATCAATCCTGAAGATGCAGTGGTCTGGAGAGGTCCGATGGCTTCCAGCTTCCTTAAACAGCTTATAAGTCAGGGGGACTGGGGTAATCTCGATTTTCTTTTTGTTGACCTGCCTCCGGGGACCAGTGATATTCATCTCACACTTGTTCAGGAGGTTGCAGTTACCGGGGCTATTGTGGTCAGTACGCCTCAGAAGGTTGCTCTTGCTGATGCCATAAAGGGTATCTCAATGTTCCGTAGCGATAAAATAAACGTACCTGTCCTCGGACTCGTTGAAAATATGGCGTGGTTTACACCGGAAGAGCTCCCAAATAACAGGTATTATATTTTTGGCAAAGAGGGCGGTCGGATACTCGCTGATAAAATGAAAGTCCCTTTACTGGGTCAGATACCACTAGTACAAAGCATCTGTGACAGCAGTGATTCGGGTAATCCGGTAGCTCTTGAAGATACAATAGCCGGAAATGCCTTTATGGCATTGGCCGATGAAGTTGCCAGCAGAGTGAATCAAAGGAATATAGAGCTGGGTCCGACAATAAAACTGGTTATTAATAAATAGTATAGTGATATGACAGAATTAAAAAGTATAAAAGAGAGAGTTCTCAAAGCATTAGACAGGATCAGGCCTTATCTTCAAAGTGATGGAGGAGATATTGACCTTGTGGAAATAAATGATGACCTTGAGGTAAAAGTAAGGCTTACAGGAGCATGCCATGGATGCCCATACAGCATGCAGACTCTGAAAGCCGGAGTTGAACAGGCTATCATGAAAGAGGTTCCCGAGATAAAAAGAGTTGTTTCAGCCTGATATCCCGCAACAAACCAATTTTATTCACTCTTAGAATACTATACTGAATCATAGTAAGTTTATAGTATTAAAAACAGGTTCTTGTCGTCCGGCAAAACAAAATATAATTTTCTGGCACTTCTGGGTCTGATCCTGGTCCTGACAAATTGTTCCGTGGAAAAAAACACTGCGACAACCAGGTTTTACCATGGCATGACNNNCAGCCTCTTTATGCTCATCGGATATGGACAATGCAATACAAAAAGCCTCCAAGCTGATATCGTTGAAATCCATATCTGCTAAACCGGAATTCAATACAAAAAGAGAACTGTCAGATCAGGAGAGACAATTGCTTGAACAAAAGGAATACAATGAGTGGGTAGACGACAGTTACCTGCTTATCGGCAAAGCCAGGTTCTTTAAACATGAATTTAATGCAGCTGCATCAGTGTTTAATCATTGTATTGCCGAAGCAAATGATCCTGACATCAAAACAGAATCTGCAATATGGCTGGCAAGAATTAATAACGAAACCCGTAATTATAATGAGTCTTACAGGATCTTGAATGAGATTGAAACCATACAATCATCATCCAGGCCATTTAAAGCCATGTACTATACAACCCTGGCAGATTTGTTTATCAAACAGAAAAGGTACAGTGAAGCAATAGATCCGCTGACAAAATCTTTGGAATACATTTCAGGAAAAAGGACAAAGTACAGGCTTACATATCTCCTTGCCCAGNNAAAGATTACCAGGATCAGATTTATTATGCTCTGGGTAATATTTCGATGAAGGAAGGCGATGAAAAAAAAGCGATAGAATTCTACAGGAAATCAGCATCATCAGTTTCCAGTAACCAGAATCAGAAAGGAAGATCTTATCTTGCCCTTGCACGCCATTACTATGACAAGCCCGATTATATGGCGGCAGGTAAGTTCTACGACAGCGCAGTCTATTTTCTCGACCAGAAACATCCTGATTATCTGGAATTAAAAACAAAATCGCAGAATCTGAATTCACTTGTTGCCCAGCTGACAATCATTCAGACTGAAGATAGTCTTCAAAGGGTGGCCTCTTTAACCCCGCGGGAAAGGGATGCTTTTATTGCCGGAATTATTGACAGGATTATCAGTGATGAAAGAGAGGGTAAGGCATCGCAATATTCTGACAGGTTTAATCTTGGTCAATATTATGAGAATGAAAGACGGTTTCAGGATAATATCAGCCAGGAAGGTAAATGGTATTTCTATAATCAATCAACATTAACTTTCGGCAGGACAGAATTCAGGAGAAGATGGGGAGACAGAAGGCTTGAAGACAACTGGAGAAGGTCAAACAAAGCCAGGGTGGCTATTCAGCAGATTACTGCCAACGGGGGTGAAGAAATTGCAGATGATTCAGATACTTCTGATACAGGTATGGACTATAAGAAACCTGCCTTCTACCTTAAAAATCTTCCTTTAAATGACTCGCTGCTTGCTGTTTCAAATGAAAAAATTGCAGTTGCTTACCTGAATGCCGGCAGGGTTTATTCAGAAAAAATTGTTGATCAGGATAAAGCAGCTGAATCATTTGAGTCAATAATCAAACGCTATCCGGAACATGAATTAATCCCTGAAGCTCTGTATAATTTATATAAGGTTTTTAAGGAAACCAACAATCAAAAAGCTGAAACATACAGACAGCGGTTGCTGGTAAGGTATCCCGGAAGTGAATACTCAAAAATCCTATCCGATCCTGATTATTATATCAAGAAAATGGCTGATATAAAGCTTGTTGAAAGTCTGTATCAGAAAGCCTTTAATGCTTACAGCGATGAAGATTTCACCAGGGCCAAAGCCTACTGTGATGAAGCACTGAGTAAATACAGAGATGATGACCTGGCACCCAAATTTCTGTTGCTTCGTGCTTATTCGGTTGCCAGGGTCAGCGATGAAAGAAGCTTCAGGGAGGAATTGAGTATACTTAAAAAATCCTGGCCGGGAACCGAAGAGAGCAGTAAGGCAGGAGAGCTGATCGCTTACCTTGATCAGAAGATGCCTGAACTCAGGGTGGAAGAAGATAAAGAGGTTGCTGCACAATTGTACGTTGCTGATAAAATTTCTCCTTTTAACTTCAGCCTTATTATAATGGATCGTACCTTTAACATCAACCAGGCAACATTTGATGTAATCAGTTATAACATTGACAATTACACCAACAAGAATTATCGTACCGAAGGAACCCTTATTGATGACAAGTATATAATGATCAGCATATCAGGTTTTACAGGGTATGAGGAAGCCTGGAATTATTTCAGGGATTTCAGAACTGATCAGATCGTAAGAAATCCTTCAAACGCCTCAATGATAACGTTCCTGATCAATAATCCCAATCTTGAAATTCTCAGGAAAGATAAAAATCCTGAACGATACTTCCTTTTCTTTAACGAGAATTACCTAAAATGAAACGATAAGCGGTAATTTTTTGTAATTTTCCCCCTTAATAAATTGTTTTTCTTTTAATGAAAAAAATCAGGATCCTCTGGACGGATGATGAAATTGATACGCTGAAATCCCATCTTCTCTTCCTGAAGGGGAAGGGATATGAGGTTGATACCTGTTCAAACGGTAATGACGCCATTGATCTGGTGCACCAGAATACTTATGATATCATTTTCCTTGATGAAAGCATGCCGGGTATGAGCGGGATTGAAACCTTCGGGTTAATAAGAGAGTTCAGAAGTGATATACCCGTGATCATGATAACCAAAATAGAGGATGAAGAGATAATGGAACGTGCCATAGGATCGGAAATAGCTGATTATCTGATCAAACCGGTTAAACCTAATCAGATCCTCCTGGCAATTAAGAGAATCCTCGATCAGCGCAGGCTTGTTACTGAAAAAACAACAATTGATTACCGGCAGGAATTCAGCCGCATCGGTAACATGATCGATAAAGCCCGCAACCACAGGGACTGGACAGAGCTATACCGTAAAATAACCTTCTGGGAATCGGAACTTGAAAAATCCACCGACTCAGGAATGACTGAAATTCTGAAATTGCAGGAAAACGAGGCAAATAATGCTTTTTCAAAATTTGTGATGAATAATTACTTAATGTGGCTCGACCCTGATGTTGAAGATAAACCTGTCCTTTCCAATACCCTATTTACAAGGAAAATATTCCCGTCAGTTCAACCGCAAAAATCTTTGTTTTTTATTCTCATTGACAATTTGAGATTTGATCAGTGGAAAACCATTTCAGCAGAGCTGTCAGGATTTTACCGGATTATTGAAGAAGATCTTTATTTCAGTATTCTTCCAACTGCAACACAATACAGCCGTAATGCAATATTCTCAGGCCTTATGCCATCAGTAATAGCAACTATTCAGCCGGAATTATGGATAAACGACGATGAAGAAGAAGGTAAAAACACTTTTGAAGAAGAACTGTTTAAAAACCAGCTTATCCGAAAAGGGCTTAAATATAAATGGTCGTACAACAAGATCCGTGGCAGCCAGGAAGGTAAGAAAATAAATGAAAAAATTCGACAATTGCTTGATAATGACATCAATATTCTTGTTTACAATTTTGTTGACATGCTTTCACATGCAAGAACTGAAATAGGATTGATAAGAGATCTCGCCAATGATGAACGAGCCTACAGGAGCATTACAAAATCCTGGTTTATCCATTCACCACTTTTTGAACTGCTGGGTGCCCTCTCCTCACATCCGGTAAGAGTAGTTTTCAGTACTGACCACGGGACCATCAGGGTTCAGAATCCCATAAAAATAGTCGGTGACCGAAGAACATCCTCTAATCTGAGATATAAAATGGGGAGAAATCTTGATTATAATCCAAGGGAAGTATTTGAGATAAAAAATCCGGAAAAAGCAGGACTCCCAAAAACCAATCTCACATCAAAATATATCTTTGCACTTAATAAAGATTTCCTTGTTTATCAGAATAACTTTAACTACTATGCAGGCTATTATAAGGATACCTTTCAGCACGGGGGCATTTCTATGCAGGAAATCATGCTGCCAATCGCCTTCCTTGAGCCTGTCTCATAATCAGCACTCCTTCCGTTAATGCGAATCATAATTAAAGACAGGAGACAACTGCCTTCCGCCGCAAGGAAAATTCTTGACTTCTCAGGAGGAAAAAGAATATTTGCCATGCATGGTACACTGGGGGCAGGCAAAACAACACTTATTAAAGCAATATGCAAAGTACTCGGAGCTGAAGATAATATTACAAGTCCCTCTTTCACTCTTGTAAATGAATATTTAACAGTCGATGGAAAAGCATTATATCATATTGATTTTTACAGAATTAAAAAGCCTGACGAGTTGTTTGACATAGGAATCGAAGAGTATCTTTCAAGCGGTTCATATTGTTTTCTTGAATGGCCGGAACTGGCTGGTGATTTTATTCCGTCAGATGCCCTTCATATCGCAATAGCAGTTGGTAAAAATGAGGAAAGGATACTAAATATATCTTAATCGGATCATATTTTGCTGCTCTGTGTCAAATTTTTTACCTTTGAAAAAATATCCAATCATCCTGAGATGAATGAAAGAAGCAAGAGCGGAAAGGTGAGTTTTGGCAATACAGTCTTCATGCCTAAAGAGGAGCTCCTCGAAACAGCTGTCAGACACCGCAAAATTTCCATAGGCATTCCAAGTGATAAGAAAAATGATGAAAAGAGAGTGGCTTTAACCCCGGAATCGGTTAATCTTCTTGTCGAAAGCGACAATGAAGTGATTGTACAGAAGGGTGCAGGTGCAGGAGCCAATTATTCAGATAAGGATTACAGCGAAAACGGGGCAATTATAACTGATTCTCCTGCCAGGGTATTCAGTGCAGATGCTGTTATTAAAGTAGCTCCCTTTACCGAACATGAAACTGACTATCTGAAAGGCAACCAGGTTGTAATGTCGTTCCTTAATGTATTGAAACTTAGTGAAGAAACTCTGGGCAAGCTTGTCAGGAAGAAAGTCACAGCGTTAGCCTTTGAAAAAATAGGTGATGATAACGGTGTTATGCCTGTTATGGAGTCAATGAGCGAAATAAGTGGCATAACATCAATCCTGATAGCTTCCGATTATCTCAGTAATCACCATGGGGGCAAAGGGGTGATGCTGGGAGGCATCACAGGGGTCACGCCTACCGAAGTGGTAATAATCGGAGCCAATACTGCCGGGGAGTATGCCGCCAGGGCTGCATTGGGTACCGGATCGCAGGTAAAGGTCTTCGATAAATCTCTTCACAGGCTGAAGCGATTCCAGGATCTCATCGGACAGCGGCTTCAGACCTCTGTTTTTCATCCCCAGGTGTTGAAGAAATCTCTTAAATCAGCAGACGTCCTTATCGGTGCTATTGAACTGGAAGATTTGCGTCCATGGTATTATATTACCGAAGATATGGTACGCAGCATGAAGAAAGGAGCTGTTGTTATTGATCTGAGCATCGACCGCGGAGGGTGCATTGAAACAACAGAATGCCGGGCTCTTAATGATCCTGTCTATGAAAAACATGGCGTGATTCATTTCTCTGCCTGGAACCTTCCTTCAAGGGTTGCCAGGACGGCATCCATAGCACTCAGTAACATATTCACTCCCCTGCTGAAGAATATGGCTGAGGCCGGCGGGATAACAAATCTCTTTAAGATCGATCCCAACTTAAGGAAAGGGGCTTATCTTTATAACGGGATACTGACCAATGATACGCTGGGACAAAAATTCGGAATAATATCAAAAGATCTCGATCTGCTTATTTCCGCTTTCTGATAATCAAATAAATGTAAGTGTTACACTTGTTCCGGCGGCAACTATTCTTGCCTGCCTTCCAATATACAGTGCCCTGTTGTCCGAAACATGTCCGGCCGGAAAACCAAACAAGACAGGATAATCATAATCCCTCACAACATTGAAAATTGTCTCTTCAGCACTCATCCCCCATGGCGTTTTTGTTTCTGCCATATTACTGAGGCCACCGACCACAAGAGCAGCAAGCCCATCAAGCTTGCCCGCCAGTTTAAGTGAATACATCATTCTGTCGAGATGATAAAAATATTCACCTGTTTCTTCAATAAACAAGATCTTTCCCCTGGTCAACGGTTCAGCTTTTGTCCCTATCAAACTGTATATCAGTGACAGATTTCCACCGGTAACCTCCCCGCTTACATTACAATCCCTTATAAAACTGCCTTCCCAGCTAATGTGACGATAGTCACCGAACAGGGCATGGTGTAATGACAAAAAGGTCTCCTTTGTCTTTTCCTCATTATTATAATTAAGAGGCATTTCCGCATGTATTGAAACAATGTTGAATGCTTCGCTGAGCCAGAGATGCAGAACCGTTATGTCGCTGAATCCGGCATACCATTTAGGCCTTTTTCTTAAACATGAAAAATCAACATCGTTGATGATCCTTAAAAGGCCGTATCCCCCCCTGGAACATATTACTGCTTTGATTTCAGGATCTTCGGTCATTGCCTGCAGGTCTGACAGCCGCTCTTCATCAGTACCTGCAAAAGGACCTGAGCATTTCAGTGCATTCTCCCCGATCCGGACTTTCAGCCCCCAATCTTTAAGTAAGGAAATGGCCTGATGGATTTTGTCTTCTTCAATAGCCCAGGAGGGAGAAATGATAGCCACCTCATCACCCGGCTTAAGGTACTCCGGTACAGTTTTTCTGACAGGCATATATTATATTATACGTAAAAATAACCTGTTTGGTTTCAATTTCCAACCACAATCGGAAGTTTCCCGGCTGAAAACTTAAAATTATTATCTTTGTTCAATTTTGAGAATTGTTATATATTCATTATCAGAATCATGAAAAAGTATAGGAGATACCTTGTTACTTCAGCACTTCCTTATGCCAATGGTCCTATTCACATAGGACACCTGGCCGGAGTATATGTTCCTTCGGATATTTATACAAGGTACCTCAGGATGAAAGGTGCGGATGTTATCTCAATCTGCGGCTCCGATGAGCATGGAGTTCCCATAACACTGAAAGCAAGGAATGAAGGCATCACACCCCAGCAGGTAGTTGACAGATATCATTCGCTGAACAAAAAAGCATTTGAAGATTTTGGAATCGCATTCGATATTTATTCAAGAACTTCAAATAAAATACATTATGAAACGGCATCAGATTTTTTCCTCACTCTCTACAAAAAAGGTGCATTCAACGAAAAAACATCTGAACAATACTTTGATGAGGAAGCCGGTTGTTTTCTGGCTGACAGATATATAACGGGTACCTGCCCTCACTGTGCAAACGAAAGTGCCTACGGGGATCAGTGTGAAAAATGCGGAACATCTTTAAGCCCAAATGAGTTGATTAATCCCCATTCAACCATCAGCGGGAGCAAACCTGTATTGCGTGAGACCCTTCACTGGTACCTGCCCCTTGACAAATACGAGGAATGGCTCAGAAAATGGATTCTTGAAGATCATACTGAATGGAAAACAAATGTGTACGGACAGTGTAAATCTTGGCTTGACCAGGGCTTGCAACCCAGGGCAGTAAGCCGTGATCTCGACTGGGGTGTTCCTGTTCCTGTCGAAGGAGCAAATGGCAAGGTATTATATGTCTGGTTTGATGCTCCCATTGGTTATATATCAGCTACCAAAGAACTCACACAGGACTGGGAAAAATACTGGAAGGATGAGGATACAAAAATGGTCCATTTTATAGGTAAGGATAATATTGTATTCCATTGTATTATCTTTCCGGTCATGCTCAAAGCTGAGGGTAGTTTTATTCTTCCTGAGAATGTGCCTGCCAATGAGTTCCTGAATCTCGAAAATGACAAAATATCAACATCACGCAACTGGGCAGTCTGGCTCCATGAATACCTCCGGGATTTCCCCGGGAAACAGGATGTTCTTCGATACACTCTGTGCGCAAATGCCCCTGAAACAAAAGATAATGATTTCACATGGAAAGATTTCCAGTCCCGTAACAACAACGAACTGGTTGCTATCCTGGGTAATTTTGTAAACCGGACTCTTGTGCTGACCAATAGCTATTATGATGGCAAAGTGCCTGAAAGAGGTCCGACTGATGAAAATGATAATTCAGTGCTTGAAGCTATTTTTAATTATAAAGAAAGTGTTGAGAATAATCTTGAGAACTTCAAATTCAGGGAAGCGTTGAAGGAGGCAATGAATCTTGCACGTCTCGGTAATAAATATCTTGCAGATGCTGAGCCCTGGAAAGTAATTAAAACAGATCAAGGCAGGGTAAATACAATAATGAATATAGCCCTGCAGATCACTGCCAGTCTGACTGTGGTTTTTGAACCTTTCCTCCCGTTTTCCATGACAAAACTCAGGAGCTGGATCAATATAGAACAGTCCGGCTGGAATGATGCAGGAAAGCATGACCTTCTTCAACCCGGACATATTATTAACAAACCGGGGTTGCTTTTTGAAAAGATCGAGGACGAAGCGATTGCAAAACAGATAGACCGGCTGCTGGCAACAAAAAAAGCCAATGAATCAGGCTCGTCCAAAATAATTCCTGCAAGAGATCCTGTTTCATTTGATGATTTCTCCAGGATAGATATCCGGATCGCAACCGTTCTGGAAGCCGAAAAAGTGCCAAAGACCGATAAACTGCTCCGGCTTAAGATAGACACGGGTATTGATATCAGGACTATAGTCTCAGGAATAGCTGAGTATTTTGAACCTCAGGATATTGTGGGGAAACAGATATCAGTTGTCGCCAACCTTGAACCAAGAAACATAAAAGGTATTGAATCAAAAGGGATGATACTGATGGCTGAAGACAAAGACGGAAAGCTTGTACTGGTAGCTCCAGATCAAAGAGTCAGTAATGGCAGTATTGTCAAATAGGATGGTGTGTAAATAGTGTCTGTAAATCTACAACTTCTTTTTTGAAATCCAGGTTCCCGGGTATTTCTCGGCAAGGCTGTCCTTGACTGATATTGCTGTATTCAGATCATAGTATTTCATGGCACTGACCCTGAAAAAGCCATTGGAAGCAGGAATTACTTCCGGGTTGAAACCTTCAGCCTTAAGTTTGTTAACCTGGGTATATGCATTTTCTTCCGATTTGAAGCTACCGATGATAACACAAAATTCAGCATCCGCTCTATGATCTGTAATGACAGCTCCTGCCGGTGTTGTTTCGACAGATTCAGCAGGGATGTTCTCTGCAACCGGAATGACCGGTTCTTCCCTGGCGACAGTTATTACTGCGAGTTCGCTATCCAGCGCATTCCTGTTACTTTCAAATTCAGCCGTCACCAGCGGATTCAATGACGTCAGATCAATCCTGCTCCTGAATAAGTCAGTCTGAAGCGGAATAGCTACCATTAATGCAAGGATCGGAACAACTATTGCTGCTCTCCATAATATTTTCCTCATGGAGGCCTGCCTTGCAGGCTCTTTATTGATATGCCTGAGAACTCTTTTCCTGACATTATACCCTTCAACAGGCATAAATTGAAATGTATCAAATCCGAAAGATGCAAGATGATAATTTGAAGTTATGTCAGGCTCAAACTGGATACTGTTTTCATGGTTATTAACAAAGCTTCCGATATGATCAAAAACAACCTTGTCACCTTTAGAGAGTCTGTTAAGCAATAGAGCTACAAACTCCTCAACTTT
>DCVC01000084.1:11161-27178 GCA_002328625.1 Bacteroidales bacterium UBA2198 | reverse complement strand
GGGCGGGGCTGAAATTCCCTATAAAGCCCCCAAAGCCAGGTATAATGACACAATCGTGGCTGAATAATAACTCCCGGATGAATGCTGTGATATCCAAAATTCTATGGTGTCTAGATAAACAAAAATATTATAAATCCGACAGGTTGTATTAAAAATTAGACCAGACTTATGAACATTTTGATAAAAGCATATTTACTGTTGAGGAAGCGTTTTAATGAGGGAATGATTTTCAACTTCTTGCGCTGACCGGCCCGTAAAAATTATTATCTTCGTACTTCAATTATCCTGGTTAATTAATATGAGAGAGATCCAGATGGTTGACCTGAAAACCCAGTATCTGAATATCAGGTCCGAAATTGATAATTCCATTAAATCAGTTCTCGATTCAACTGCTTTCATCAGAGGTCCTGAAGTGAAGCAATTTGAAAAGGAATTGCAGCATTACCTGAATGTCAACCATGTTATTTCCTGCGCAAACGGAACTGATGCACTTCAGATTGCAATGATGGCTCTCGGTTTAAAATCTGGCGATGAGGTAATTACGACGAACTTTACCTTCATAGCCACAGTCGAGGTAGTAGCTCTGCTTGGACTTAAGCTGGTCATTGTCGATCCCGAACCCGGCAGTTTTAATATTTCTGTGGAGGAGATCAGGAAAGCGATCACTCCCAGGACCAAAGCTATTGTCCCGGTACACCTTTTTGGCCAGTGTGCTGATATGGAAAGCATTATGAAGCTTGCAGGTCAGAACAATATTTTTGTTATTGAAGATGCTGCTCAGTCCACTGGTACCGATTACATCTTTAGTGACGGTTCTGTAAAAAAGGCAGGGACTATCGGACACATCGGCACAACTTCTTTTTTTCCTTCCAAAAACCTTGGCTGTTATGGCGACGGCGGTGCACTTTATACAAACAATGACGAATTAGCGGCTAAACTCAGAAGTATCGCAAACCACGGGATGAAGATCAAGTATCATCATGATGACATAGGTGTTAACTCAAGGCTTGACACACTTCAGGCTGCAATTCTGAGGGTAAAACTGAAGTACCTCGACATGTACAACACCGCAAGAATATCTGCAGCAGACTCATATGATAAGGCATTGAGTGTATGTCCGGAAATTATTGTTCCGGAACGAGTCACATATTCGTCACACATTTTTCATCAGTATACCCTGAAAATAAAGAACGGGAAAAGAGATAATCTTAAGCGTTTTCTTGAAGAGAAAAAGATCCCCTCAATGATCTATTACCCGTCACCTCTTCATGCACAACCGGCATACAGTTATCTCGGCTACAGGGAAACTGACTTCCCGGTCACAACGGCCCTTTGCAGGGAGGTTCTCTCATTACCGATGCATACTGAGATTGATCAGGAACAACTTGATTATATCATACTTAATGTTTTGAAATATTTCGAATAACAATGGGGAAAGAATATTTTGCTCATGAGACTGCAGTTATTGATGATGGCTGCAAAATAGGGAAAGGAACTAAAATATGGCATTTCTGCCATATTATGTCTGGCTCTGAAATAGGAGAGAACTGTAATATCGGGCAAAACGTGGTAGTATCTCCGGGAGTGAGGCTCGGGAAAAATGTTAAGGTTCAGAATAATGTTTCAATTTACACAGGAGTTATATGTGAAGATGACGTGTTCCTGGGACCATCAATGGTGTTTACAAATATAATTAATCCCCGGAGTGCAATAATCCGCAAAGACAGTTATGTTCCGACAGTTGTTGAAAAAGGTGCCTCAATAGGGGCCAATTCGACTATAATATGTGGAAACAGGATTGGTTCATATTCATTCATAGGAGCCGGTGCGGTGGTCACAAGAGATGTTCAGCCGTATGCACTTGTTGTAGGTAATCCGGCAAAACCAACAGGGTGGATGAGCGAATTCGGACACAGACTTAAGTTTGACGAAAAGGGTTATGCTGAATGCCCGGAAAGTGGTGAGAAATACAGACTTGAGAAAGGCAGAGTTTCAAAAATAAATTATTAGCTTTAACCTCAAATAAAGTGTTGATGGTTAATGGATGCAGCTCCTAAAAATTTTGGTCTTATTGGTGTGGCCGGTTACATTGCTGTGCGACATCTTAAAGCAATAAAAGAAACAGGCAATAATCTATTGGCAAGCCTTGATCCATTCGACAGTGTCGGACTGCTTGACGGATACTTTCCCGGGAGCGATTTCTTTGTGGAATTTGAACGATTTGACAGGCATTTTGACAAGCTGAAAAGGACGGGAACTAAGATTGACTACGTAAGTATATGCTCCCCCAATTATCTCCATGATTCTCATATCAGGTTTGCATTGCGTCATCAGGCAGAAGCCATTTGCGAAAAGCCCATTGTCCTCAATCCATGGAACATCGATGCACTTCAGGAAATTGAGAATGAAACGGGACACAAAATATATACTGTTCTTCAGTTGCGTCATCATCAAAAGATTATTGAACTCAGGGAGAAGATTATCAGTGGCCCGGCAGACAAAGTATATGA
The DNA here is from genome assembly GCA_002328625.1 of Bacteroidales bacterium UBA2198. GTDB lineage: Bacteria > Bacteroidota > Bacteroidia > Bacteroidales > VadinHA17 > LD21. Next base: position 24,668 of record DCVC01000084.1, on the reverse strand, counting down.
TATTGATTTAACTTACATCACCAGCCGTGGAAACTGGTATTTCTTTTCATGGAAAGGAGATATCCAGAAATCAGGTGGAGTGGCAACCAATATCGGTATACATTTTTTTGATATGCTGACCTGGATTTTTGGAGAAACAAAACAGAATATTGTACATCTTTCCGAGCCAAATAAAGCTGCCGGTTACCTTGAGCTTGAACGCGCCAGAATAAGATGGTTTCTGAGTCTTGATTATAATGATATCCCTGCTGAAGCAAGAGAAAACGGGTCAAGAACTTTCAGGTCGGTCAAAATAGACGGTGAAGAGTTTGAATTCAGTGAAGGATTCACCGATCTGCATACGTTATCGTACAAAGAGATACTCTCGGGAAACGGATTCGGATTGAAAGATGCCCGGCCATCGGTAGAGATGGCATATACTATCAGAAATTCAAATCCGATAAGACTACATGGAGATTACCATCCTTTGTTGAGAAACAGATAGCTTTTGACATAATAGTAAACTGGTAAAAAAGTCTGTAAATGAAAGAAAAAATCCTGGTCACCGGAGGAACAGGATATATAGGATCCCATACTTCGGTTGAGCTCATCAGCGACGGGTTTGATGTTGTAATCATTGATAACCTCTGCAACTCGGAAGCTATTGTTGTTGAACGGATTGAGCAGATAACAGGGAAGAGACCCCGGCTGAATATATTTGATATCTGCGATAAGGGAAAACTTGACAGGTTTTTTGAGGAAAATTCTGATATTGCCGCTATTATTCATTTTGCCGCATTCAAAGCCGTTGGGGAATCAGTGTATAAACCACTTGATTACTACAGGAACAATCTTGTTTCTTTAATATATCTTCTCGATGCCATGAAGAAATATAATATCCCCAACATGGTTTTTTCTTCCTCATGTACCGTTTATGGACAGCCTGAAAAATTGCCTGTCACAGAAGAATCTCCGATACAACCTGCAGTCTCTCCATACGGAAATACTAAACAGATCGGAGAAGAGATCATCAGAGATACAGCTGTTGCAAATCAGAATATTAAAGCAATTGCACTCAGGTATTTCAATCCTATTGGTGCACATCCCTCGGCTCTGATCGGAGAACTTCCAAGAGGGATTCCCGAAAACCTTGTGCCATTTATTACACAGACAGCCTTCGGATTACGTGAGGAGTTAAGAGTCTTTGGCGATGACTATGATACACCCGACGGATCGTGCATAAGAGATTATCTGCATGTTGTTGACCTGGCAAAAGCACATGTGATTGCAGTGAAAAGGCTTATTGAAGGTGGGAGCAAAAAGAATTATGAAGTATTTAATCTTGGAACAGGAGAAGGCGTTTCGGTACTCGAAGCCATCAAATCGTTTGAGCGTGTTACAGGAATAAAACTTAAGTACAAAATCACAGGGAGAAGAGAAGGAGACATTGAAAAAATATGGGCTGATCCCTCTTATGCAAATAAGGAGCTTGGCTGGAAAACAGTCAGCACCCTGGACGAATCAATGAGAACAGCCTGGAAATGGGAAAAATACATCAGGAGCATAAGTCAGTAACTATGAAAAGCAGCAAGGTCATTCTTGTAACAGGTGGTGCTGGATTTATAGGATCCCATGTGGTAAGAAGATTTGTAAACAACTATCCTGATTACATTATAGTTAATGCAGATAAACTTACTTATGCAGGGAACCTGGAAAACCTTACAGACATCGATACAAAACCCAATTATTTTTTTGAAAGGATTGATATTGTTGACAAGCAGGCTGTTATGAAACTTTTCAGCAAATATGAATTTGATGGGATAATTCATCTAGCCGCTGAATCGCATGTTGACAGATCAATAACGGGCCCGGATGAATTTGTCTATACAAATATTGTAGGTACGGTCAATCTGCTTAATGCAGCTTTAAACAGTTGGACTGACAGAAAAGAAGGTAAACTTTTTTATCATATTTCGACTGACGAGGTTTTTGGTTCACTGGGAGAAGCTGGATTTTTCACTGAGGAAACCGCTTATGATCCCAAAAGTCCTTATTCTGCTTCCAAAGCCAGTTCGGACCACATGGTCAGGGCATATGGCCATACTTTTGGAATACCTGTAATAATATCCAACTGTTCAAATAATTACGGCCCCAATCAGTTTCCGGAAAAGCTCATTCCGCTTGCAATAAATAATATTAAGAACAATAATCCAATACCTGTCTATGGCAAGGGCGAAAACATTCGTGACTGGCTTTATGTTGAGGATCATGCACTGGCTATTGATATTATTTACCACAAGGGCCGTTCAGGAGAGACATATAATATCGGAGGCAATAATGAGTGGAAGAATATTGACCTGATAAAACTTCTGTGTCAGATAATGGATAAGAAACTGGACCGCTCCCCGGGGACTTCCGAAAGACTTATTACTTATGTTAAAGATCGCCCAGGGCATGATATGAGGTACGCCATCGATTCATCCAAACTGAAGAGTGAGCTTGGCTGGTCGCCATTACCTGAATTTGAAAAGGGACTTGAGAAAACTGTGGATTGGTATCTTTCAAACACGAAATGGCTTGAAAGGGTCATCTCAGGCGATTATAAGAAATACTATGACCAGCAATATTCAGGAAGGTGACCGTTACTGGCTTATCAGGTTCATTCTGGCTATCAGATCGTCGCCAAGAGCAGTTTTCTGACTGATATGTTCCTGTATGGCAGCAACGACACTGTTTGATTCAAAATCTCCCCTTACCTGTTCAAAATCAAGCTTTTTAATTTCATCCCCGCCGTCTATTCCGAAACCGGTCATTGAAGACAATGTGAACTCTTTCCTGGCATCCTCATAAAGCAGTTTATCAAGATAAACCACACTCTTCTTCCATTTCTCAACCATATCAATAATATCGCCTGCCGTAAACTTGTCAATTGATTTTCCGGCCTCATCCTCCATCTGCTCGCAGGCCCATGTCCATTCCCAGTCGTAATATGAACTGTGCATTGTCCTGAACGATTCAGCAACTCCTCCAATCGAATCAATCTTGCCCGATTCAATATCATCAAGAAGATCATTAACTGCCTGCTGTGGAGCAATCAATCCGGACAGGTCAACCCATTCTCCTTTACCCATAGGCTGATCAGGATTTAATCTGGCCTGTAATTCCCTGTTTGTTCTGATCTCAGTATTTTCAAGCCGTTTTATTAATGAGTTACCAAGGAATTTGTTAATACCTGTCTGATATAGTTCAATCCCTCTTTCCAGCGAAGCCCCCTTTATAATCATATTGTTGTATGTATATAAAGCCGATACTGTTCCTGAAACAGATTTGAGCCTCTTCAGGAGATTTCTTCCTTCTAACATCTTCCTTATGGTATAAGGGCTGAGAAGATTAAAGTTGACCTGGTCAATTTTAACAGGATCTTTTCTTTTGTCACGCACAGGCCATTTCTGTGCATCTCTTATTGTTCCGACGCTTCTCAGGTTAATACCCGGGACCAGTATACTTTCATCATTGCTTTCAATAAGGTATGAAAAGGGGAGAGATGATGTATCCATGTTTTTATAATGTCGTCCCATAACAAGGGTATATGGTCCTATCCTGGCCGGCCATAAGAGATATGAATCACTGGTTGTTTTGGATCCTCTTTCCATTATCCCCTGATGAATAGGCCCGAGTTTATACATGTGATTGCTCTGATTCGATCCGCTTCCGGCATTCATGAAGGAGAAGATTCCGGCTATCAGGAGAGTTGATTTATGATGTGTCACAGTATATGGTCCTGCAAATATTGAACAGGCCTCTCCATGATATCCTCCGCAATTGGCAAAAAATAAGGAGTTTTCAGCAGAGTAATGCTTACCAAGCACACAGCCCTGCCCAACAAAACATTTATCAATAAGTGTTGACTCAGTGACACTTGATCCGGAACAGATAATAAAATGTTCCATAATAACCCCATGTCCTATGTGAACCGGATCCTCCTTGCAGCTGTTAATTGAACCTTCATTAAGACTTATGGTTCCCTCAATACTGCTGAATGGACCGATACGGACATTTCTGATATTACGGCAGTTAAGGAGCCTTGAGTTGTGCCCTATCGTTCCCCTGTCAGAACTAACTGATTTTGAATAATCAGTTACCATTTGTTCAATTTTCTTCACAGCTTTTATCCGGTGCCTGTAAAGTGCAATTATATATGCCTGATGAGCCGAAAGCTGGTCCCATATTTTTACTGATCTGGCTCCGGTTTCATTAAGTACGGCCACTTCTGTTGCGTTTCCAAAAGTTGAAATACCTTCGGTGCTTATCTTTCCACAATTTCTTATAATTACATCATCTTCAATGTTGTAGTTTACGATAAAATCGCCGATATTGTTTATCACAACATCTGAACCCACTGTACAATTATGCAGATGAGCATTTGAAATCCCTGATCGGATAGTCACTCCCGATTCATCTGTAAAGCCATTATTGAAAACTCCAAGCTTTATCTCTCCCGAGAAAATAACACTCTGGCACCGGGAAGGATCAAATCCCTCTTTAACCTCAATCTTGCTCCAGTTATCGCAGCTGCAGCCGTTTGATAATAAAATCCTGACTTCAGCATCGGATATTTTTCTGTGTTTTTCTGAAGAATTCATTTTCTGAAGCATTAAATTATTTATTCGACAGTAACTGATTTTGCCAGATTCCGTGGTTGGTCAACATTACACCCTCTCAGTACAGCTATATGATAGGATAAGAGCTGAAGCGGGATTACGGCAAGCAGTCCCGAGAAGGCCGGCATAGTTTCGGGTACCTCAAGGACATAATCTGCCATTTTTCTAATAATCTCATCCCCTTCCGTTACAATTGCTATCACGTTAGCTTTTCTTGCCTTTATCTCCTGAATATTGCTAATAATTTTTTCATAGGTGTCATCCTTGGTTGCAACAACAACCACGGGCATATTCTCGTCAATCAGTGCAATGGGACCATGTTTCATTTCGGCTGCGGGGTAACCCTCTGCGTGGATATACGAAATCTCTTTCAGTTTTAAAGCTCCTTCCAGTGCTACCGGGAAAAGATATCCTCTTCCAAGGTAAAGAGCATTAAGAGTATTCTGATATTTTCCTGCAAGCTCAAGTGCCTGTTCATTTAATTTCAGCGCTTTTTCAATCTTCTGTGGTATTGAAACAAGCTCAGTAATAAGTTCTTTATAATAAGATGGAGAAAGGACACCTTTCTTATAACCAATTTCAAACGCCATCATAGCCAGTACCGTAACCTGAGTGGTGAATGCCTTGGTTGAAGCAACACCGATTTCCGGTCCTGCGTGTGTATAGACGCCTGCATCCGTTTCCCGGGGAATGCTCGATCCCACAACATTACAAACCCCGATCACTTTTGCACCCTTCTCTCTGGCAAGTTTCACTGCTGCAAGAGTATCAGCCGTTTCTCCGCTCTGGCTGATTGCAATAACAATATCCTCTTTTTTTATGATTGGATCCCTGTACCGGAATTCAGATGCATACTCCACTTCAACAGGGATCCTGGTAAATTCTTCAAATAAATATTCACCAAGAAGTCCCGCATGCCATGAAGTTCCGCATGCAACAATTATTATTCGTTCAGCCTGGGTTATTGTCTCAAGGGCTTCGTGAAGGCCGCCAAGCATAACACCCGAATGATCAGGTAATACGCGTCCCCTGAATGTATCGTGAATGGCTCTTGGTTGTTCATAAATCTCCTTTAGCATAAAGTGCGGAAATCCTTCCTTGTCAATCTCCCCTATCTTAAGGTCGAGTTCCCTGACCTCAGGCTCTTTATTTCCCGGCCGTATGGTTTTAAGGATAAGTTCATCTTTCTTAATTATTGCGAGATCGTCATCATTCAGATATATCACCCGCTGAGTATATTCCACAATGGGTGTAGCGTCGGAAGCTATGAAACTCTCTCCTTCTCCAACTCCAATAACAAGAGGGCTTCCCTTTTTTGCGGCAAATAATTTGTCAGCTTCCTGCTTACAAATTATCACAAGGCCATAAGTTCCCTCAACTCTGTTAAGTGCAAGTGTGATAGCCTGTTCTGCAGTGAGGTCTCCTTCAAGGTAAAGATGTTCTATAAGATTTGCCAGTACTTCCGTATCAGTCTGGCTGACAAATTCTATTCCCCTGCTTTGTAAATGTCGCTTAAGCCGTGAATAATTCTCAATTATCCCGTTGTGCACCACAATAAAATTACTTTTATATGATACCTGGGGATGAGCATTCAGTTCGTTTGGCTCTCCATGCGTTGCCCATCTGGTATGACCCATTCCAATAGTACCGTCAAAATTGGACTGATTTACCATTTCTTCAAGATCCTTTACTCTTCCCTTGCATTTGAATATCCTCGCATCTCCGTTCACAAGAGCTATGCCTGCAGAATCATACCCTCGATATTCAAGACGTTTTAATCCATTGATAATAATTTCCCGGGCAGGNNCTCAGTAATTTTAATACTCAGTATATGTGAATTCAAATTTCACGGGTGTACTGCTGTTATTAGCTTTCAGAATCGCATTTTTCAACATCCCGGAAGGAAGCATCATTTCCACTTCCGGTTCAATTTTGTTGGTGGTGTCTTCCAGGTATTTCTGCACAAAAGAGGCTATATTAAAATCATACATTTTATTTATTGTATCGAGAGTTCCATCAAAAAAGCTCTGGTTGATACTGAGATCCGGAACAATGTATTTCTGTCCGCTTTCTGTTCTGTAAGTAAGATATATCTGTGAAGAAACATTTGAAGGTTTTATAAGATTATTATCTAAAAATACGGGGACACTTATCCTGGCCTTGTTAACCACAAGTTTTGAAAATGACGGATCGCTTTTGATATCATTAAGTCCGGGTAAAACAAATTTTGTATAAACACCGTTTAGGCTCTGAACAAAAGAGATAGTGTCTTTTATCCCGTCATTTATATGTTGTATTTTCTTATTCGTTTCAGCAGTATTGAAATCATGGGAGAATCTGTTGAAGCAGGCGTTTTTGCTTACGGCATCAAGAATAAAGTAGTAGACTCTCTGAACTCCCGATTCATTATGGTAATACAGGATGAAATAGTTGTACGAGTTTCCCACTGATGCGGGTGGTGCCAGGCTCAGTGACATTAAAAGCGGGGCTGTGGAAGACGTGATCCTGAAGTAGAGTCCTTTAAGATATGATCTGAAATCAGGTTTTACATTACTGTGAAACAACATTGAAGTGTCACGCAAAAGATAATTTCCAAATTGTACCGGTAAATTAAGTTCAATATTGTTTATTGTATCAGCCTTCAAATGAGGCAGTACAATGGTTGCAGCATCGTATCCCGTGAGCGGCACCGGGCTGTTGGAATAGTAAGCAGAATCATAATAAATCTGTTCGGATATTTCAGAAATTGTCAGTATCTGTTCAGAATCAACATCACCGAGTACATTTAATAGTCTTAGAAAAAGTTTAATGGAATCGACTGTGAATGATCCTCCGGGCCACCTGGTTCCAAGCCTTATTTCAGATACAAATTCTGCTGAAGTTGTGCCAAAATATGGGTCATACAAACTCCCCAGATATGAATAATTCGGATTTTCCGACCTTGCAGCTTCATCATAGTTTGTATACGAAAATACACTTATAGTATCAGTGGATCTGATCTTAACAAAATCACTTCCCGGAAGAATATTAACTCCGATCTTTGAAGGATCCTCCTCGCAGGAATATACAAGAAGGAGAATAGATGCTAAAATTGAAATATTCAGGATTCTATTTAGGTGATGATTTACAGAAAAAAATCTGCTTACGGAGAGGGGGTCAGGACAATATCTGGTCATAAAAATCATTATAGGCATCAATATACTGGGTTTCGTCCCTGTAAGTAAGTACCGGTTTATTAATTGTTTCGACATATTTTGCAAGATCCTTATTTATTTCTTCACTGCCAATAATCAAAGCATCTGAGTATTTTATTGCCAGTTTTGAGACATTTATAAAATCCGGTTTCATGACAAGTTTAAGGCTTTCGCCATCGATCCCGTCAAAACGCAGTTTATCGGCGAATGTTGATCTAAACGGGGTTTTAAAATCATTATTGTAGATAGAGTATACAATTTTGTAGTTGTGGAACAACGGATCATCACCGTAAATGCTCTTGAGATAAACAGGCACCAGTGCTGCCATCCAGCCGTGACAATGAACGATATCAGGAGCCCATCTTAACTTCTTCACCGTTTCAATAACCCCACGTGCAAAAAAGAGTGCGCGTTCATCATTATCTTCAAATTCTTTTCCCGCCGTGTCATGAACAGTATGTTTCCTCTGAAAATATTCGTCATTGTCTATAAAATAAACTTGCATCCTGGCAGATTGTATCGATGCAACTTTTATGATAAGGGGATGATCGGTGTCGTCAATTATAAGATTCATTCCGGAAAGTCTTATTACTTCATGCAATTGATTCCTCCGTTCATTAATACACCCGTACCGGGGCATAAATGTGCGAATCTCTTTCCCTCTTTCCTGAATTCCCTGAGGAAGATACCTTCCTATTTTCGAAAGCTTTGTTTCACTTAAATATGGAGTGATCTCTTGAGAAATGAATAATACCTTTTTGCTTTCCATTTACCTGCCGGGATATACCGTTGCATAACAAGGTGCAAAGATAGAAAAAAATAATGAAATAAATAAATGTACAAAGACTAGAGTACAAGTATTTACAGGGATGACTACTGAATAAATAATAAAATGATGATTTAATAAATATTTCATTTAGGTTTGCATGAATAAACAAAAACATGAAGGTAATAAGATCGGCAGATGAACTGAAAGCTCAAATTAAAAGAGAGGCTCTTTTTCCAGTAGGATTTGTGCCTACAATGGGGGCCCTGCACGAAGGGCATCTTTCACTTGTCAGGATTGCGGCAAAGGAATGTTCTCTTGTTGTTGTAAGCATTTATGTTAATCCTGCCCAATTTAACAATAAAGATGACCTGAAAAATTATCCAAGATCGCTTGAAGCTGACCTCTCTATGTTGGGAAAAGTTCTTGCCAAAAATGATATTGTCTTTACTCCTGACGACAAAGAGATATATCCAGTTGAGGATAAGAGAGTTTTTAACTTTGGTAATCTCGGCAATGTAATGGAAGGGCTTTACCGTCAGGGACATTTCAATGGTGTTGCGCAGGTTGTAAGCAGGCTTTTTGAAATAGCAGAACCTGATCTTGCTTATTTCGGACTTAAGGATCTCCAACAGGTTGCGATCATAAAAGAGATGGTAAGGCAGAAAGGTTACAAAGTCAGAATAGTTGCAGCCCCGATAATCCGGGAAAACGACGGACTGGCAATGAGCAGCAGAAACAGGCTGCTTACACAGGAATTAAGGAATAAAGCCCCGGTAATATACAATACTTTGTCCGTGGCAGCTTCCATGATTCAAAATTGTGATATACCTGAAATAAAAAACTATGTTGTAAGAACGATAGAAAAAACTGGTGGCCTCAGTGTCGAGTATTTCGAAATTGTCGATGACAAATACCTCCATCCTGTAAACGCAAAGAGTGAAATGAAAAAAAGAAAATCTTATTTTGGCTGTATAGCAGTATGGGCAGGAAAAATACGTCTTATAGATAATATTGAATTACAGTTGGTCTGAATCAAAAGGTTAATTAAATTTGCACCATAAAAATATATCAATTCGATCATATATTATATGTTTATTGAAGTATTAAAATCGAAAATCCACAGAGTAACCGTTACTGAAGCAAACCTGAATTATATAGGGAGCATCGCTATTGATGAAGATCTGATGGATGCTGCAAACATTATTGAAAATGAGAAAGTGCAGGTTTTAAACCTTAATAACGGGGAAAGGCTGGAAACATACGTTATAAAAGGAAAAAGAGGATCCGGAGAAATATGTCTTAACGGAGCAGCTGCAAGAAAGGTAATTGTCGGTGATATCCTGTTAATAATGTCTTATGCCAGTATGGATTTTGAAAAAGCAAAATCATTCAGGCCCTTAATCATCTTCCCCGATACTAAAACAAATAAACTGATTTAACTTGAGGAAAGTTATAATACAGGTTCTTAAATTTCTCGGATTTCTTATTATAGGGATTATTCTTCTCTGGCTTGCATTCCGAAATGTTGAATTAGATAGTCTTATTGCAGGCCTGAAAGAAGCAAATTACTCCTGGCTTTTCTTGTCAATCTTTTTCGGATTCCTTGCATATATAAGCCGGGCCCGAAGGTGGGTGATTCTTATTAATCCCCTTGGATATACTCCATCACTGCGTAACACATTTTACGCGCTCATGACAGGGTACCTGGCAAACCTTGCACTACCAAGAGTAGGTGAACTGACACGATGTGTAGCTTTGGGAAAAAAGGAGAAAATGCCGGTCGACCAGCTGTTCGGAACAGTAGTGGTTGAACGCACAATTGATTTTATTTCACTTATGCTTATTTTGATAGTTCTGATCGTCCTGAGGGGCGACCAGATAAATGAATTCCTTAAGCAAAGCATCTTTGATCCACTGCAGCAAAAGGTCTTTTCTTTGCTTGATTTCACATGGATCATCTGGACTGTCATTGTGGCATTAGCAGTAGTCATGCTTTATCTGCTTATAATATACAGGAAAAAACTTCGCAAAGTCAGGTTTTTTTTAAAAGTATTTGACACTGCAAAAGGTGTTATCAATGGACTCAAAACGATTACTGGTTTAAAGAGAAAATGGGAGTTCATCTTTCACACAGTATTCATGTGGTTTTGTTACACTCTAATGACCTGGGTTGTAGTTTTTGCTATTGAGCCCACTTCCCATCTTACTCTTGGAGACAGTGTGTTCCTTCTGGTAATAGGGGGATTGGCAATGTCGGCCCCTGTGCAAAGTGGCCTGGGAGCATTCCATTATATTGTATCCCGCGGACTTGCATTTGTAGAGAAAGTTAAAATTGAAGATGGACTTATTTATGCTTTTCTTACTCATGAGTCACAACTCCTGTTTGTAATCCTTGTTGGAACAATATCATTCTTTATAATATTTGGAAAACATCATAAAGAAAAATCCTCCTGAATAGTTTATGGCAAAATCCAAGACAGTTTTTATTTGTCAGAATTGCGGGGCAGAGTCTGCTAAATGGATAGGCAGATGTCCATCATGTAAAGAATGGAACACTTATCATGAGGAGATAATGGTAACTGCCTCTTCGCGGGAAAGGCCGTACCTGATCGGCCAGGAAAAAAGAAAGCCGGAGCTGCTGGTTGATATAAGGTCAGATGAACTTAACCGCCGGAAAACCGGAATTAATGAACTCAACAGGATTCTTGGAGGCGGCATGGTTCCAGGATCGCTTATTCTTCTTGGAGGGGAACCCGGTGTTGGGAAATCTACACTGGCCCTGCAGCTTGCCCTTGCAATCAATGAGTGTACTACTCTGTATGTATCAGGAGAAGAGAGTGAGGAACAGATCAGCCTGAGAGCAAAAAGGCTTGGGAATTCAAATCCGAAATGCTATATCTACAGTGAAACAGAACTTGAAAGCATAATGGTTCAGTCTGAGAAATTAAAACCGGGATTGATAATAATAGATTCCATTCAGACAACCCATACCGATATGCTGGAGTCCTCTGCAGGATCAGTCTCTCAGGTCAGAGAGTGCGCTGCACAGCTATTAAAATATTCGAAAACCACAGGCATACCTGTTTTTATTATCGGTCATATTACCAAAGACGGTACCCTTGCCGGTCCAAAAGTTCTTGAACATATTGTCGATGTTGTCCTTTATTTTGAAGGAGATAATAATTATATCTACCGCATTTTAAGATCGGTGAAAAACAGGTTTGGCTCAACAGCAGAACTGGGAATCTTTGAAATGATGGAAAACGGGCTGAAGGAGGTTATGAATCCTTCCGAAATGTTTATTAATCAGCATGATGAACTGTTAAGTGGAATATCTATTGCCGCCACTGTTGATGGACTGAGACCTTTTCTTATTGAGACCCAGGCTCTTGTTAGCAGTGCCGTTTACGGGACACCTCAGAGAAGCTCGACAGGGTTTGATATCAGACGTCTGAACATGCTGCTGGCAGTACTGGAAAAAAGAGCAGGATTTAAATTGGGTATAAAAGATGTTTTTTTGAATATTGCAGGCGGAATAAAGGTAAATGATCCTGCAATTGATCTTGCCATAATAAGTTCTATTTTATCTTCAAATCTTGATATCCCTGTTGGAAAAGAGATTTGCTTTTCAGGAGAAGTGGGTCTTTCAGGAGAGATCCGGCCTGTTTCAAGAATTGAACAAAGAATAAGGGAAGCTTCAAAAATGGGATTCAGAAAAGTATTTGTATCAAAATTTAACAGGAATATCAGGGAGTCAAAGCCGGGAATTGAAGTGATTCCCGTCGGCAAGGTTGAAAATCTTATCCGTGCCTTGTTCAATACCTCTCCCTGATATAATTATCACGCCTTGTATTCTCTTTTTTTGCTTTTTCGCAGTCGAGTTCAATTCTGAAATTAGCAGGACGTTCGAACTCGTCTGCTTCCATGATGCCAAACTGAGGATCGGCAAAAACCTTTTTGATGAATATAGCAAAAATGGGTAATGCCATGTTAGCTCCCTGTCCTTCATCAAGTGTTTCGAAATGGATCGCCTGATCCTCCCATCCGCTCCATACACCTCCGATAAGGCTGGGTGTTACACCCATGAACCAACCATTTGAATGATTTTGGGTTGTACCTGTCTTTCCTCCCATCTGGTTCATCAACATGTAAGGTTCCCTGCGTATTCTTATCCCTGTTCCTGACGAAGTAACACCCTGCAGCATTTCCAGCATAAGAAATGCCTGTTCTTCACTCAGAACCTCTTCTATCTTTGGTGTGAATCTTGAAATTGTGTTTCCATTTTTGTCTTCTATCCGTGTCACATACATCGGTCTTATATAAACGCCTTTATTGGCGTATGTTCCATAGGCCCCAACCATCTCTTCAAGTTTGATATCCGATGTGCCGAGGAAAATTGAAGGAACGGGGTCAATGAAACTTCTGATTCCCATTTTTTTCATAAGATCAGTAACAGCACTGGGTCTGAACTGTTGCATCAGCCAGGCTGATATATAGTTTTCCGACTGAGCAAGTCCCCACTTCAGTGTGACAAGTTTGCCATGGTATTGTTTTGGCCCTGAACTTCTTGGAGTCCATGGTATGGAGTCGCCGGGCAGATCAAAAGATCGTGGAATGTTTTCAACCTCGTTGCATGGGGAATAACCATTTTGCATGGCCACAGTGTACAGGAAAGGTTTTATCGTGCTGCCTACCTGTTTTTTTTGCTGGGTTACTCCGTCCCATTTGAAATATCTGAAATCAGGTCCGCCGACATATGCTTTCACATGGCCGGTATGAGGATCCTCCACAAGGAAAGATGAACGGATGAAATATTTATAGTATCGTATTGAATCGTAAGGTGTCATCACCGTATCTCTCTCTCCTTTCCAGGAGAATACTTTCATCTTTACAGGAGTGTTGAA
>DCVC01000084.1:2776-11080 GCA_002328625.1 Bacteroidales bacterium UBA2198 | reverse complement strand
TGTTCCGCGAGCGCCTCCTCAGCATATTGCTGCATGCGTGAGTTGATTGTGGTATAGATCTTTAGCCCGTCCTTATAAACATCATAATATGAACCGTCAGGCTTTTTGTTTTTATTGCACCATCCGTAAAGAGGATTGTTCTGCCACTCCCAAAGGGCATCATCGTAAGAGGCTTGCTGAACATATTTGCTCCTGTCGGGTTCAGGCCTCCTCATAATGTTCCTGATATATTCCCTGAGATATGTAGCCGGACCCGAATTATGGTCTTCCATATTAAAATCCAGTTCAATCGGCAATTGTCTGACTGAATCAGCAATCTTCGGATTAAGATACCCGTATTTCCCCATCTGTGAAAGAACAACATTCCGTCTCTGTAGCATAAGATCATAATTTCTCTGCGGATTATAGCGGGTAGAAGCTTTCAGCATGCCTATCAGGACTGCAGCCTCCTGTAGGTTCAAAGAGTCGGGGGTTACATTGAAATAGACTCTTGCTGCCGATCTTATACCTATTGCGTTGTAGCTAAAGTCAAATTTATTTAGATACATGGCAATTATCTCTTCTTTTGTATAGCTCTTTTCCAATTTGACAGCTGTCTGCCACTCCTTGAATTTTGAAACTCCCAGTTTAATATTTCGAACAATTGCAGAGGTTTTTGCGGTATCCCTTGGATAAAGCTGTTTGGCCAATTGTTGTGTAATAGTGCTCCCGCCACCTGTTTTCTGTCCAAGAAGAATAGTGCGTATAACGGCCCTGCCCAGACCCCGGATATCAATCCCTGAATGCCGGTAGTACCGTATATCTTCAGTAGCAATCAGAGCACTTATCAGGTACGGGGAAAGATTCTCATAATCTGTCCATGTTCTGTTTTCAATACTGATCTTGCCAAGCAGCACACCATCCTCTGAGTAAACCTCAGCAGCCAGATTATATTCAGGATCCTCAAGCTCGCTAAAACTCGGCATTGGCCCTAGTTTCTCCAAAGAAATAAGGACAAAAAGAACTACAACAAAAACAAATGGAAGACAAAACAATGACCAGAACCAGATCAGATATTTTCGGTTAACTGAAGTACCTTTCATNNTTTTGAAGTTTGGTACCTAATTGATTTACTTTGTCGTGTTTTTACAAAATAAATTTCTTCCGGTATGATCGAAAATCTGGTGATTGTTGAGTCCCCTGCAAAAGCAAAAACAATTGAAAAGTTTCTGGGAAAAGATTTCCGTGTTATATCCAGTTTCGGGCATATCAGGGATCTGGCAAAGAAAAACCTGGGGATTGATATCAATAACAATTTTACTCCTGACTATGAGATTCCCAAAGAGAAGTTAAAAGTGGTGGCTGAGCTCCGTAAGGCGGCAGCTGAATCAAAATATATATGGATAGCTTCTGATGAGGACAGGGAGGGTGAGGCTATTGCATGGCACCTGGCAGCCGTTTTGAAACTTGATCTCTCGTCTGCCAGGAGAATTGTCTTCCATGAAATTACAAAAGAAGCTATCTCAAATGCGATACAGAATCCAAGAAAGGTGGATATGAATCTTGTAAATTCCCAGCAGGCCCGCCGCATTCTTGACAGGCTTGTTGGATTCGAAATATCTCCCGTGCTATGGAAAAAAGTCCAGCCAGCCCTGTCAGCCGGCAGGGTTCAATCAGTGGCAGTAAGGCTCATCGTTGAAAGGGAAAGGGAAATAATTTCATTCCGTACCGAGTCGTTTTTCAAAGTAAATGCAATTTTCAATATCGATCCGTCAAAAGATGAAAATTCGAAAATAAGAGCCGAAGCTTCTAAAAAATTCCCGGCAGAAAAAGAAGCTCTAAAGTTCCTTGAGGTATGTAAAGACTCTGTGTATTCAGTTGCAGATGTAAATGTAAAACCCGGGACAAAATCGCCTGCTCCGCCTTTTACCACTTCCACCCTTCAGCAGGAAGCATACCGCAAGCTGGGTTTTTCGGTTGCTCAGGCAATGGCTGTGGCCCAGAAACTATACGAAGCAGGAAAGATTACTTATATGAGAACCGACTCTACAAGTCTTTCTAAACTTGCTCTCGCCAGGTCAAGGGAAGTGATCATATCTGAATTCGGTGAAAAGTATTCAAAAACAAGGCAGTTCAAAACAAAATCAAAAGGGGCACAGGAAGCACACGAAGCTATCAGGCCCGCTTATATGGATGCCCATGAGGTTTCGGGGACCCAGAATGAGAAAAAGCTCTATGAACTGATATGGAAAAGGACAATAGCTTCACAAATGTCGGATGCCCTGGTTGAAAAAACAACTATTTCAATAAGCATGAGTAACTCTCCTGTAACTTTCTCTTCGGTGGGAGAAGTTGTAAAATTTGACGGATTTATGAAAGTGTATTCAGAATCAGCCGATTACGAGAATGGAGATGACGAGAAGTATATAATTCCTCCTGTAAATAAGGGTATGCGACTTTTCTACACCACCATTTCCGCAACCAGGAAGTTTACGAATCCACCACCCCGCTATACCGAAGCCAGCCTTGTCAAGAAGCTGGAAGAACTGGGTATCGGCAGACCATCTACTTATGCTCCAACCATATCCACAATCCAGAACAGGGGATATGTATCGAGAGAAGACCGGCAAGGGGAAAAACGCCAGATAACAGTATTAACCCTTACCAAAGGAAATGTTGCAACATCTTCCAGAACAGAAATCACGGGGAAAGAAAAGTCAAAATTGTTTCCCCAGGATATCGGTATGATTGTAAATGACTTCCTTATTGAGAATTTTTCCGAAATCGTGGATTATAATTTTACTGCTGAGGTCGAAGAACAATTTGATAAAATTGCTGTTGGCAAGTTAGACTGGACAGGGATGCTTAATGATTTCTACTCTTCTTTTCACAAGACAGTTACAGAAACCCTTGAGAAAAGAAACAGGAAGACAGGCGTGAGAATACTTGGAAATCAACCTGACACAGGAGAACAGGTCTCAGTTAAGATGGGAAGATTTGGTCCGGTGGCACAAATCGGAGAAACAGGGAACGATAAAAAGCCGCGATTTGCCAGCCTGCCTAAAAACCTGCTCCTTGAAACAATAACTCTTGATGAAGCTCTTAATCTCTTTCGCCTCCCTCGTTCATTGGGTGAATATGAAGAGGAAGAAATGATAGTCGGTACCGGGAAATTTGGTCCTTATATTAAATATAAAGGGAAATTTTATTCCCTTAAAAAGGGATCGGATGATCCATATACCCTGACTCTCGAAAGAGGAGTTGAAATCATTAAAGAAAAGGTTGAAAACGACAGCAGGAAAATTCTGAAAGATTTCGGAGATATCAAGTTAATTAAAGGAAGGTACGGACCATATTTAACAAAAGAAAAACAGAATTACAGACTTCCCAAGGGAACTGATCCGGAGAAGCTTACAAAAGAAGATTGCATCGGGATTATTGGAAGAAGTGTTAAACCTGAAAAAAGTACTTAATATCGAATATGATAGATCTGAATGATTACTTCGATCCGGTGAGCATTGAAAGACCGGAGTTAAATCCTCTGACCGGCCTGGCCGGATTTCCCCACAATATTACCGTGCATACCGAGAGCCGTTCAATTAAAGATATAAGCAGTTACAAAATTGCTCTCATGGGAGTTCCGGATGGAAGAAATTCTCCAAATCCCGGTTCCGGCAAAGGACCTGATGCTATAAGGGGACAACTTTATAACCTCTCAAAGATCCCCGGAAAAACAAAAATAATTGATCTTGGCAATATGAAACAGGGTATGACATTTAAAGACACCCTGGCAGGACTCACTGATGTTCTTTGCTTTCTTCTTAAGGATAATCTCTTTCCAGTAATAGTTGGTGGGAGCAGTGCTCTTGTTACTGCGATTGACAGGGCCTTTACTAACCTGAAAAACAGATACTCGCTTATTGAAGTAGATTCAAGAATAGATTACAGCAACGAACGAAAAGAACCTGATTCATTTAATTATCTGAATAATATTATACTTAACCAGAAAAACCTCCTTATTAATTATATCAATATAGGGTATCAGACTTATCTCAATGATCCTCAGGTAATAAATCGCTTAACAAGGCGGCATTTTGAACTTGTAAGGATCGGAGATGTCAGGCAGGCGATTTACCTTACAGAACCTCATTTCAGGGACTCCGATGCAGCTGTGTTTGATATATCCGCAGTCAGGCAATCAGATGCACCGGGCACTGTAAGCCCTTCTCCAAACGGTTTTTATGGAGAGGAGATTTGTCTCCTTTCACGATATGCCGGTATTTCTGATAAACTGAAGGTATTCGGGTTATTTGAAGTTAATCCCGAATTCGATATCAGGTTTCAGACAGCAGGCCTTGCAGCACAAATCCTGTGGTTTTTTCTGGAAGGATTCTCCCAGAAGCAATATGAGACACCTGTTTTAAGTGAAAACAATGCGGGCAGGTTTATTAAATATCATGTCAGGGTAACTGACCTTGCAGAGGACCTGATATTTGTGAAAAGCAACCTGACTGAACGCTGGTGGATTGAGATCCCGGATGAAAAATCAGGGAATCTGTATATTGCCTGTTCACACGAAGACTATCTAAAAGCTAATCATAATGAAGTCCCTGACCGTTGGGTAAAGGCTGTCAACAGAATTAAATCCTGATTTCTCCAATTTTTTTCCGATTTATACGTTAATATAAAATATTGGATTAAATCCTGATTTAATCAACAGGAAAATTGTTTATAAGTTTGAATAAATGCTTATATCTTAAAGTTGTTTGCTTATAAGTTTTTTATTTATTTTACAGGTTCAATAAATGGGCGTTCTACTATAAAGAAGTGAAAAAGCTAAAAATTACATTTCTTTTTTTTGTTATGGTGTTGATCCCGGTCTTATCCCAGCAAGACCCTTTGCTGAGTCATTATATGTACAACACCTTATCATATAATCCGGGTATTGCAGGTACATCAGGGTCAATTTGCGCTACTGCCATTACCAGGAAGCAATGGGTAGGATTCAGCGGTTCACCGTCAACCACCTTGTTCAATATCAGCGCACCGGTATCGCTTCTAAAAATAAAGAGCGGTATTGGTTTGATTATTGAGAGCGATAATATTGGATTTGACAAAGATATAAACCTGTCTGCCGTTTATTCATACCTTATAGATATAGGACAGGGTAAACTAGGTGTCGGAATCTATGCGGGAATGTTAAATAAAACCCTTGACCCTGTATGGGTAATACCTTCAGGCGATACTCATACCCCGGCTTCCGGTGACCCGTTGATTCCGGAAAATAAAGAGAGTTATGTTGCTTTCGATGCAGGACTGGGGGTCTATTATAAAGCAGATAAATACTATGCTTCTTTATCGGTTACTCATATTAACCAGCCGGTAATCAAATTCTCGGAGGGACTTCCATATATCAGCCGACATTTTTATCTGACGGCAGGCTATAATCTTCAGCTCCCAAATCCATCACTGGAATTGCTGCCTTCAGTTTTTGCTGTGAGTGACGGAAAAGTGGCACAATTTACAGTAAGTTCCATACTAAGATACAATAAAAAAGTATGGGGTGGCGTTTCTTACAGAGTCGGTGACGCCCTTATAGGTTTGGCCGGCGTTGAATTGTTTAACGGAATACGAATTGGATATGCTTATGATTTCCCTATGACTGATATCAGGAAAAGTACAAGCGGGTCACATGAATTTATGGTAAATTATTGTTTTGATATGAATCTGGGCAAAAGCCCTATGAAATATAAAAGTGTTCGTTTTTTATGATTGTATGATGATTAAACTTACTTGCAATACAAAATTCTAAAGTGATATGAAAAAGGTAATCCCTTCAGCTCTAATACTTTTGTTAATATTAACCGGTTGTGGCTCATCGAATAATGGCGAGCTTACAGGTATCCAGGGAAGGAAGAAATTTTTTGAACCCGAACCTTTTGAGATGGCATTTATTCCTGCCGGTAACTTTATGATGGGTCCCAGTGACCAGGATGCAATGTTTGCCCTGAACAGCTTTTCTAAATCTGTAACTGTTGAAGCATTCTGGATGGATCAGACTGAAATAACAAATAACAAGTACCGTCAGTTTGTATATTATGTCCGCGATTCCATCCTGAGGACGAAACTTGGTGATGCAGGCGTCGATGGCCGCGAATATTTCGTGGTTGACAGAGATGGAAATGTTATTGAGCCAAATGTAATCAACTGGCAGGAAAAGATTGATCCAAGAGACGAGACAACCGCTTCTGTTCTGGAAGAAATGTACTACCCACCTGAGGAAAGATTTAATGGCAAAAAACAAATAGATGTCCGCAAACTGAATTATTCCTATTACTGGGTTGATTATCAGCAGGCAGCTAAATCTAGATATATCTATGATTATACAAATAACACAGGAAAATATGAAGGCCAGGTAACTAATCTTGACGGAACACGGACAGATGTTAAGGACCGCTCTTCATATATTAAACACAATATAATAAATGTCTATCCTGACACTCTCTGCTGGATAAGAGATTTCACATATTCCTTCAATGATCCACAGGCATCACTCTATTTCTGGCACCCCTCCTTTGATGATTATCCTGTTGTAGGCGTTTCATGGCTACAGGCAAGTGCCTTCAGTATATGGCGCACTGATTATCTTAACAGCCACCTGAGAAAAAATGGCATTCCTGATGTTCAGTCATACAGGCTGCCCCTCGAAACTGAATGGGAATATGCTGCAAGAGGTGGCCTGGATCTCTCAATGTACCCATGGGGAGGACCATATACACGTAATTATCAGGGTTGCTTCCTGGCTAATTTCAAACCATTGCGTGGTAACTATATTGATGACGGTACTGTTTATACAGCAAAAGCCGGTTCATATGAACCCAATGAATTTGGTCTGTTTGATATGTCAGGGAATGTTGCAGAATGGACTTCCTGCGCATACCATCCCTCTGCATATATTTTCACACACGACCTTAATCCAAACTATGAGTATAATGCAACTCCCCAGGATCCTCCTGTTATGAAACGCAAAGTTATCAGAGGCGGGTCCTGGAAAGATATTGCATTTTACCTGCAGACAAGCACAAGGGATTATGAGTATCAGGATTCCACAAAATCTTATGTCGGTTTTCGTAATGTAAGATCCTATATAGGAGTAAATCAATAATGAAATAACCTTAAAAACAACCAGATATATGAGCCTAGCAGAAATAGTACAAAGCAGCGGATGGAAGAATTTCATGGCCAAATTATATGGAATTGGCGCTTCTATCGTAATTATTGGTGCATTATTTAAAATACAGCACTGGCCACTTGCCGGAACAATGCTTACGATTGGCCTGTTCACTGAATCAGTAATATTTTTCTTCTCAGCTTTTGAGCCTTTGCATGAAGAGGTTGACTGGACACTTGTTTATCCCGAACTTGCAGGCATTCCTGACGAGGAACCGGGAGCAATTAAATCGTACGATGGCAAATATCGTGGCGGAATCTCAGGTGGAGGTGGCGGTGGCGGATCATTAGCCCTCTCCAAATTTGATGAAATGCTTGAGAAAGCTGACATTACACCTGACCTGTTCCAGAAACTCGGAGTAGGTATGAAAAAACTCAGCGAGACAACCTCCAATATCAATGTCATGGGCGACGTTTCTGCTGCCTCAGCTCAGTATATGAAAACTGTCAATACTGCTAATGAATCTCTGGGCAGACTTGCTGATACATACCAGTCAACTGCAAAAATGATGAATGAAACAGGCTCGGCTTATCGTAATGTGGTTGATTCATTCTCTGTAATCGAAACAGGAGGCAAATCATATCAGCAGCAGCTTGAAGTGCTTAATAAGAATCTGTCAGCACTTAATACAATATATGAACTTCAGCGTAAAGGTGCAGATGAGCATATGAAAGAAACTGATGCATTATATAAAGGAATTCAGAATCTTGTGAAAGATCTTACTGATTCGGCAGGTGATACCAAAGCCTACCGCGAACAAATATCCAAACTAAATGATAACCTGTCAGCATTAAATAATGTTTATGGAAATATGCTTGCAGCAATGAATGTAAAATAACGTGGCATTTTTTACTAAACTAAACAACAAATAAAATGGCTCACGAAAGGCTATCTCCACGGCAAAAGATGATAGGTATGATGTACCTGATCCTTACTGCCATGCTTGCACTTAACGTATCGAAGGAAGCCGTTGACGCATTTAAAAAAGTTGATAAGAGTCTGACTACCACTCTGGCAAATTATGTAATAAAAAATAACCGCATTTACCAGGAGTTTGACAGAGCTGCAGCTGAAAGTCCAACCAAGGCCGGGAA
>DCVC01000084.1:0-2650 GCA_002328625.1 Bacteroidales bacterium UBA2198 | reverse complement strand
ATGGGAAAACCTGACCTTTCAGACCTTGCCGCTGGTAGCTGCTATAACAATTCTATCCAAAATGCAGGTGGATGTCAGAAATGCTGAAACAGAAGTACTAAATCACCTTTATTCCCAGATTGATGCAGGTTCTTTCAAATTCAATAAGCTCAGACCTGTCGTAATTCCCACATCAAATTATGTGACAATGGGAAGCGATTATGAGGCAAAGGTTTTTATCGCTGCATTCGATACTACTCAATCACCGGTAATAACAGTAGGCGATGCAACCCTGGATGTTGATGAAACCGGAACTGGTACCTACAGAGTCCGTGCTTCTTCGACAGGCCCAAAAAGATGGGGCGGGATCATTGCTCTCAAAGCTCCTGACGGATCAACTAAAACATATCCGTTCGAATCGGCTTATAACGTTGGAGAACCAAATGTTGTGGTTTCTCCAACAGCAATGAACGTAATGTACAGAGGAATTCCCAATCCAATTGATGTATCTGTCCCTAACGTCAGCCCCGATAAAATTAAGATCAGAGTTGTTAATGGCACTTTTTCCAATCAGCGGGTCAAAAATCCGAAAGGAGTATATTTCAGAGGCAACTGGAGTGTGGAACCCACTGCTGTCGGACAGAATGTACAGATTATTGTCAGCGCAGATATCAGCGGGAAACAGGTTTCTTTTCCCCCTTATGAGTTCAGAGTAAAACCAATTCCTCCTCCTGTAGCTGTGTTTGGAGGTAAAAGTACAGGAAGTATACCTAAAAACACTGCAGCTGCCCAGACTGGTGTCTTTGCAACCTTACCCGACTTCGACTTTGACCTTGTTTACAAGGTTACCGGGTTCACTGTCCTCTATACAGATAACAGGGGCGACTTTGAAGAAGTGAGCACAAGCAGCTCACTCACCGTCAGGCAGAAAGATCTTATTAGCAGACTTACAAGAGGTAAGAACCTTTTTATTAAAGACATAAAAGCACTTGCCCCTGATGGCAGAATAATGGATTTGAATCCTATTATATTGAAGATAGATTAGCATTTAAAATTGTATGACAATGAATAAAAAAATCTTTTTTGGAATTATCTTGCTTGCGATTGGAGGCTTTGCAAAAAGCCAGTCATTCGGAGATATTTACCAGAAATCCATTCCGGAAAACAGGAAAATAAACTACCCTTACCTCAGGGAAGCTGACGTAATGTGGTCAAAAAAAATATGGAGGCTTGTGGACCTGAGAGAAAAGATCAATCAGGCTTTATATTACCCTACCAAGCCCACTCAGGATGGCAGAAAAAGCCTTATTGGCATCTTACTTGAAGAAATTCAGGCAGGACGCCTTAATGCTTATTCCCCGCTCGACTCGAATTTGCCGACAACATATGGTGAAATTGAAACAAACATGGGAGCAACAACAAAAATCCAATCGATCCAGATTAATGCAGAAGGACTTACAAGAGATACAACCATTACCGAATCGGCAAAACCGGAAGAGGTAAAACAGCTTCTTATTTATGAAGAATGGTACTTCGATAAGAAACTTTCAAAACTCGATGTGAGAATTATAGGTGTAATGCCTTATTATATGGGTTATGATGCCCAGGCTGGCAGAGCATTAAGAAAGCCGTTGTTCTGGGTCAAGTATGACGATCTGCGTGATATTCTTTCCAAAAAAGAGGCTTTTGTTGCAAGAAACGATGCTCAGAGAATGTCATTCGATGATCTTTTTATGCAACGCAGATTCGGAAGTGTAGTTTTTGGTGAATCAAACGTTTATGACGACCGTCAAATAAATGAATATACTGTTGGTAAATATACATTGTTCGAAGCCGAGCGAATCAAGACAGAACTCTTCAACTTCGAGCATGATCTCTGGGAATACTAACGGAATGTCGTTAAAAAAGAGGTTATCAATCAGATAACCTCTTTTTTTATATTATAACCCATGTATCTTAGTTTCAGTGCTTATTGCACCAGTTTACAGTTATATATTTTACATGTATCTGTCTTTTGAGTCTTTCTTCACATCCTCAAGAAAATTTTTAATGTTCTGCTCTTCTTCTTTTTTGACAATAAGCAGTACATCATCTGATTCCACAATTATATAATCCTTTAGTCCCTGAATAACCGCAACTTTCCCCGAGGGAACATTTATTATATTACTCCTGCTGTCATAAGAGTATATTTCACCGCTCAGATTCGCATTACCTTTTTTATCGAGCCTTGAATGTTCATACAAAGAACTCCAGGTACCAAGATCAGACCAGCCTATGTCGGTGCACATCACATATACGTTATCAGCCTTCTCCATTATGCCATAGTCTATCGAGATATTTTTGCAAATAGCATAAGTCTTATTGATAAACTTATTCTCCTGCTTTGTTCCAAATAATGTTCTTCCTTCATCAAAAGATGAAAACATATCAGGAAGATGCTTTTCAAAGGCAGCTAAAATTGACCTGATATTCCAGATAAAAATGCCTGAGTTCCAATAAAAATCTCCGCTCTCCAGGAATACTCTCGCTAGTTCAATATCAGGTTTCTCAGTAAATGTCTTGACTTTTAACAGATTATCATACCCTTCAACAGGTTTTTTCTGATCCGCCTGAATATATCCGTAACCGGTTTCAGGTCTGTCGGGTTTGATACCCAGAGTCAGAAGGGCAT
>DCVC01000087.1 GCA_002328625.1 Bacteroidales bacterium UBA2198 | reverse complement strand
CCAACAGTCCCTATTCGGCCTCCAAAGCTGCATCTGATCACCTGGTGCGCGCCTACCATGAAACCTTCGGATTACCTACTCTGATTTCCAATTGTTCTAATAATTACGGACCCTACCAGTTTCCGGAAAAACTAATTCCGTTGATGATTCTTAACGCGGCAGAAGGGAAACCTCTGCCTGTGTATGGTGATGGAAGAAACGTCAGGGATTGGTTGTATGTACGGGATCATTGTGCGGCTATCTGGGCAATCATGCAGTCGGGCAAAAGAGGTGAAATGTATAATATCGGCGGCAATTCAGAGATGGAAAATATTGTTATTGTGCAAATGATATGCGATATCCTCGATGAGATGCTTCCTCCTTTAGGGGGAAAACCAAGGAAGACACTGATTACATTTGTGAAAGACAGACCGGGACATGATAGAAGATACGCGATCGACTTCAGCAAGTTACACAAAGAACTGAACTGGTCGCCAAAGGAATCTTTCGCAACGGGTATCAGAGAAACGATACGCTGGTATCTTGATAACAGAACATGGATTGACAATATAAGAAGCGGTGAATATCAGATATGGATTAAAGAGCATTACGGGCAATGAAGAACAAACTGCCACGCAGACTCTTTCGTCAGCCCCACAGCGCGGGCATAAAGTGCCATAGATGATCAGCAAAAATTCTTAGAACCGGATACTGTGAGCAGAAAAACCTATATCGGAAATGTCATCGAACGTGAAGTTTAAATCACTCACGCCGCGAGTATCCCCCGGTTCTTCGTATCTAAAAGTGCCCGTGCCGTGATACATATTGACCGGGGCAAAATGGCCTTCTTCTATTTTTATGGTTTTAAACAGGTGATGAAAAGGATCAAATTTCCTTGGTGGAAGTACCTTAATAACTTTCAAATCAGGAATTATGGAAGTCAAATCCAGATGTGAGCCGTCTAACTCGAACCATCCGATGAGATTATAAATATCCGTTTCCTCAAAGGCAGCATCTTTCCAATGGGAAACCCCATCGATCCCGACATCTCTCTCCTCACACAACTGTTCCAACCTTACGCCTGGTTCTGGTAACCGTAACGTTTGGATTTCTTCAAATCCACGAACTTTGTTTTTTGTAAGCGCCTTTTTTTTCTTTACCATATCACACCTCGTGTAAAATTATTATTTCGCAATACTGTTTCTTAGCTGAACATATACATTTTAAATCACATTTCATGCCAGAATCGACTGACAGGAGTAGTCATATTAACTATTTGTAATAATTTATGAAAATGAAATTAACAGATTTTATAGAAAGGAAATTCTGAATTATTGGCGTGTAGTTACGTACGCAGTGAGAACCGGCTTACACAGAATTTGCAATATAGTCTTTCATATATTGCTGCTGATTGTATTATTAAAAATCTATCATTTAGCTCCATGCTAAGATTGACAAGCATAATGTAGTTGTTTGCCCAGTTAATCTATTAGCGCTTCCTGAACATCAATAAATGCTTCATAATTCAAAAGTTGCAATAGCATGTTTTAGAAAATCGATTTTATAAAAACCTTTTTATCTATTGAAGTATATGAAGAAGAAGGTATCAAGTTGAGTGCTTCCCGTGCAAAGGTCAATACTTTATCATAATCAAAATGCATCCCCATTTTAGTATAGCATTCGGAAAACAGTCGTTTAGGTCTGAAGTCTTTATATTTACAATCGGTGTTTAATAACGGAATCTGATTTTCTTGAATAACCTGTAATATGTCCTGGTCGTTATATCTGAGTAAAGGTTTGTACAAGGAGTAGCCTTCTTTCATTTTTAACATTGGATAGAAACGTTGAGAGGTTCTTAAATGCCTCTCTTCAATTGTTTTTCCCTGGAACATATTGTTGTTTTTTGTATAGATGCCACCAAGTAAATATTCCAGCGAATATCCCACAAGGTCCCAAAGCGACCAACCTACTATTATTACTAGGGAATCCCAAGAATCAACCGTACTATTTAAATACTGCAAACATGCTTCTCTTTTCGTTAAGTGACAGATTTCGCACGGATTTGTGCCACTTTGTCTGGCTGTTTCAAACGCCTCTTCATTTTCATTGATAGGGTGCCAGTTGATGTGTATTCCTCGATCCTTCCAATATGAATCAAGCTTATGTACCTCGCTGTTTGTGTAAACATGTTTCGGAAACATAGCCACGTGTGTTTCAAAATCAAAACCGAAGTCTACTTTTGCCTGTATGAGATAATGTAGTATTACCGAAGCATCCTTGCCACCCGCATAGGTAACAAAGACACGTTTTTTAGAGAATGATTCCAGAAATTCCTTATTGTCATCTACCCATGTTGCATAACTTAAATTAAGTTTCATTTATTTTTCCTCATCATAAAGAATATGTGATGAGCCAAATACCATTTTCATTAATATAATTCAATCTAAATAAATCTTGATCAAAATTATATACAGGTAACGTAATATGTTGTTGTAGAATTTGACTGATCATAAGTCGTTAACAGAACATGGAGATGAAGGTTTGCATTAGTCACACAAATCTTATCCTGACTTTCCAAAGTACCTCAAATCTTTTTTTGCTATTTTCTATCCACTTTTTTCATATTAAAAACTGATACTTACTTGCGCAGGTGAGCAGTCAAAATATTTAATCATCATATGTTTTTATTCAGCACTTCTCTGACCTTGTGCGAAAGATGCATGATGTTATAGGGTTTTTGTATGAAGCCACTACCACCCTGCTGCATAATTTTTGCTGCATGTGTTTCCGAACTGTACCCGCTGGAAAGGATTACTTTCACGTCTGAATCGATAGATTTAAGAATGTTGAAAGTCTCGATGCCGTTCATACCCGGCATGATCATATCCAGGATGACCAGATCGATGTTCCCTTTCTTTGTCTTGTAAATCTCTATAGCCTCCTGGCCGTTCTTGGCAGTTAATACAACGTATCCTAAAACCTCCAGACTCTCCTTGCCTACATCAACAATTACATCCTCATCATCTACGAGAAGAACAGTCCCCTCACCTCTTATAAGCTCCTCGGAAACTTGTTCATCCTGCGTCAGTTCCTTATCGGAAGCGGGTAGATGAACGGTAAACTTTGTTCCATGACCCTGCTCACTCGCTACAGCTATAATGCCGTTGTGTCCTTTAACAATACCATACGCGGATGCAAGACCAAGACCGGTGCCTCTTCCCAGTTCCTTTGTTGTGAAAAATGGTTCAAATATCCTGGCTTTTGTTCTCTCATCCATCCCTATACCCGTGTCGGTTACCGAAACCTTTATATATCGCCCAGACTTTACGGCAAATGGTTTAACAAATTCCTCATCGAGGAAAACATTAGCAGTTTCCAGATACAGAGTGCCAATATCAGGCATAGCCTGAGAGGCATTTACATAAAGGTTCAGAAGCACCTGCTCAATTTGTCCTCGGTCAATTTCCACTGCCCAGGGTTCCTTTTCATACATCCGAATGATGCTGATCTCCTTATGAGTCCTGCCAAACATGGTCGAAGTCTTGTCGATGAGTTCGTTCATGTTGGATATTTTTACTTCGTATTTTCCACCTCGGGCAAACCCAAGAAGTTGTTTGGTCAACTGCGCGCCGCTTTTTACCTGATCTTCAATACCCTTGAGTTTCTCATAAAGGGGATGGCATACATTCATATCAAGAAACATCAAAGAAGCGTACCCCTGGATGCCCGTGAGGAGATTATTGAAGTCATGGGCAATGCCGCCCGCGAGTGTACCGATAGCCTCCATCTTTTGAGCATGAAGCAGTTGTGCTTCAAGTATTTTTTGCTGGGTAATGTCTGTAAATATACCTACGACACCAATGACATTACCATCACCATCAAGATTTGGTGCGCCACTTATCATGAACAATCGTTCCGAGCCGTCCTTGTGCAGAATCGTGCACATTATGTCACTAGCATGCCCTTTGAGTTCACGTATTGCCTTATAAATGCTGCTAAAGTGATCAATATCATCTTTTTTCACAAAATCTACAAAGTGTTTTCCCTCCACTTCCTCCTTGGTATATCCTAAAATCCTTTCCCATGCGGGATTCACATAAGAAAAAATTCCTTCGTTATTGATGGTATAAATTATATCAGGAGCGTTTTCACTGAGAGCACGAAAGCGTTCCTCTCTCTCCAGAACAAGCTGATATGACCTGGCATTATTGATACTTATGCCGATCTGTAGCGCGATACCTAAAAGAAGATGTAAGTCGCTCTGGTGAAGTAATCTTTTCGATCTGATATTGTCCACCGCCAAAATTCCCTCAGACTTCCCTTCATAAATTATAGGAACGCAAATAAATGAACTGGCTCCCAACTGCTTTGCAAATGCGCGGCTTTTATTAGAAATGTCGTTCTCGACCTCTTTAAAATCATTAACCAGGAAAGGCTTTTGCTCTTTAAATGCAACGATAAAAGGACCTTTTGATTTTGGATTGTCAAGATGAAATTCCGTATTTTTGAATATAGCTTCGTCTGTCGGACTGTAACCATAACCGGTTTTGGGGACAAGATGCTCTCTGCTTTTATCAGCAAGCATGATCAGTCCCCGGTCAAAGTCCAGTCGTTTTTCAAAGGTTTCCATTGTAAATTTAAGGAGTTTATCAATATCTAAAATATTCGATGACGCCTGTCCGACTTCCTGGACAAGCATGGCATTATTATAGCGCATATTGATCTCATCCAGAAGACTGCTTGCCATATCTCCATGATTTTTAAACGTCGTTTTCAGCTCATCTTTTTCCAGATGGGCCTGATAAAGCGACAGCCCCATTACAAGCACCACGCAGAATAAAGTAGCAATGATACTGAGATTTAGCGGTAGGAAGACAAAGAAGAAAGGACATGCAAGTAGGCATAAGAATAAGCTGTAATTTACAACTCTTTTCCAGATAAATGAAGGAGGTTCTTCCCATCTGATTGTATAACAGCATCGATCACCGGAAACATGCATACAGGTGTGATGATCGATCTCGGCAAGCTTATTTGTGAATAGCTTGGCCATACCTTCGAATATTCCCATCCGATTTTGGCACTGGTAAGGTTTTTCCGTGACGCCGGGATTTTGAATAGCTATGGCCTCAACAGTACAAGGGCCAATCTTTTTTGTCTTCAGGGTAGAACCTTTGGTCATGTAAGGATAGAGTTTATCAAGAATAGCATACACAGCTGCAGGTGTCATGAAACCGAGTGTATATTGTGATACTGCTCCGGCCGAGCAAGTAAATTGCCCAACTTTCCTCGGTATATTGGGATCTCCGGTTGTTTTTAAAAGGATTTCTTGGAATCGATCGACCTGTTTCTGGGTAAGCCAGTGTCCTTGGTCCTCGAGTTGGTACGTTGTAATGCCGGCATAATCCAAAATGGACTTTGTAGCTATTTCAGGATGGTTTATACTGAGATATTCAAAATAGCTCTTCACTATTTTTGTACTATATAATGGGGTATCTTCCATGTTTCGCTCGGTTATGTGGAGGTTTATGATAAAAGTATTTTGTCTTTCGTGTAACTACTCATAATTCATTCCAAACCTTCGCTGTAAGTACTCAACAAATTCATTTGCGCTCGGATGATGCAACACATTGAGAACCCACATCTGGTATTTCTTTTCACAGGGAATAT
>DCVC01000072.1:9321-9590 GCA_002328625.1 Bacteroidales bacterium UBA2198 | reverse complement strand
CCCAATCCGATCCATACGGCAAAAAAATAAAATGACCCGGCATATGCATAATCCCTTTCCCTTGGCTGGTTCGGGTACTGGTTCAGATAGAAAACAATCGCTATACCTGTCATCAGGAAAAGTAATAAGATTATTCCCCAGTTTTTGTTATCCCTGTTCAGGTGGTAGAACATTCCCGCAATTCCAAGTATAAAAGGCAGCAGATAATACTTGTTTCTTGATGTATCTTTTTTCATGTCAGGCGGCAGATCAGAAGTTCCGACCCTGGG
>DCVC01000072.1:0-9283 GCA_002328625.1 Bacteroidales bacterium UBA2198 | reverse complement strand
AGGAAAACATAAACCGCAGGTTTTCTATGTAGCGTGGTCTTCTTATAACCGTTTTTTCACCCGACTGATCTGTAACCTGAACGGGTATTCCCTTTATTTTACCCCATTCCATGTAAACAGGTTCATGATCACTCTGATCGCTCCACATCCTTGGAAAGAGGGTGAGAAACCTTGGGTCATAAACCCGTTCAGATGTCCTGGTTGTAATGACATACTTCCTGTTTTCCAGTGCATATTGAGGTTTCCCCTCAACATAATCAATAGTGGGAGCATTAAAATATTGGCCGTAAACCAGTGGCCGTTGACCATATTGCTCCCTGTTAAGGAAATAAAGTAGGCTGAATGGATTCTCCGGATTATTCTCATCCAGGGGTGGATTTGCTGAAGATCTGATCACAATAATTGCAACTGAAGAATAACCTATGAGAATCACCATTATCGCAGTAAGTGCACTGTTCAGTATCGTTCTGTTTTTAACAGCCAGATACCAGGTACATCCTGAAATAAGTAAAAGCATTAAAATGTTGAAGGCAATTGATCCTGAAACAATCCAGATACCGGTAAGAAATAATGCACCTATCGCAAGAATTGAATTTCTAAAAGAATCTGTAGTTGTAAGTGTTGATTTGACTGCCAGAACAAATAGCGTCGCCATAAGGATTACATGAAAGATCATCCCGCTGTTAGGGGGCATCCCGATAGTGTTGACAAAGAACAGGTCAAATCTGGAGGATATCGTTACTGCTCCCGGAATTATACCGAATAAAAGCAGTGCCAGAATAACGAACGAAATAATTAACGATATGAAGAGTCCTTTCCATGAGAATTTAAATTTCCTGAAATAATAAACAAGCACTATTGCCGGTAATGTAAGAAGGTTAAGAAGATGAACGCCTATAGAGAGTCCCATCAGGAATGCTATAAGAATGATCCACCTGTCAGCATATTCTTCATCAGCTACATCCTCCCATTTAAGTATTGCCCAGAAGACAACTGCCGTAAAAAGCGAAGAAGTAGCATAAACCTCACCCTCAACAGCTGAAAACCAAAATGAGTCGGAGAATGTATATGTGAGAGCTCCCACAGCTCCTGCTGCCATGATTGCGATGATCCTTCCTGAACTGAAACCTGAATCCTGGCTGACCAGTATTTTTCTTGCCAGATGAGTTATTGTCCAGAATAGAAAAAGAATCGTGAATCCACTTGCTAATGCGGACATCGCATTTACCATAATGGCTGCTTTTGATACATCACCTAAGGCAAAGAGTGTAAAAAATCTGCCAAGTACCATGAAAACAGGATTACCTGGAGGATGGCCCACTTCAAGCTTGTAAGCAGAGGCAATAAACTCGCCGCAATCCCATAAACTGGCAGTAGGTTCAATAGTCAGGAGGTAGGTCATCGACGCAATAGCAAATACTACCCACCCGGAAATGTTATTAATTAACCTGTATTTATTCATTATCCAGGATTTTTTTCGTACAGAATTTTCAGTGATTGTCAAGCAACGAAAATAGTTATTTTTTTTAAAAAGGGTTACCCCGGCCTGTCTCCTCACATATTTTGTTATTTTTGAACAAACGAACTTAAATGAGGATTACCCTGTTCTTGATTTGTTTAGTTTTATTTATGTCTTTTCCCGTTGTGTATGCCCAGTATTATGAGACCGGTCAGGACCCTTCTTCATTTAAATGGATGCAGATAAAAACCGGAAGATTCAATGTTATTTACCCCAGGGATTTCGGATCAGGAGGCATGGAATTCACCAGATCACTCGAGAATGCCTGTTCAAGACTAACAAAGATATATCCGGATAAGAGGTACAGGATCCCGGTAATAATTCATAACCATACTGTCAATTCCAATGGATACGTTGCGTGGGCTCCCAGAAGAATAGAAATCTATCCCACACCCGAGCAGAACACCATTCCGCTGGATCCGTTCGAACATCTGGCAATTCATGAACTCACTCATGTCTTTCAGATGGAGTCGCTTAACAAAGGATTTACAAAAGCCCTCTCTTTTCTATTAGGAGAACAGTTTTCTGGTGTCGTTGCTTCTCTTCTGCCATTCTGGTTCCTTGAAGGGGAAGCAGTGTTCAACGAAACAGCACTGACTGAATCAGGACGGGGAAGGAGCCCTTCATTTCAGAAACAGCTTAAGGCTATAACCATCGAAAAAGGAGGGATGTACAAATATGATAAAATGATAAACGGATCTTTCAGGGATTTTGTTCCCGACCATTACGAATCGGGCTACCAGATGCTGGCGTGGTCAAAGTTAAAATACGATCCCCGTTTATGGAATAATGTACTAAGTTATACCGCCAATCTGCCCTTTACAATCAATCCAGTAAATTTAAGCCTTTCAAAAAATGCATCTCTTACAAAAAAAAGACTATTCAGGGAAACCTTTGATACTCTTAAAAACATCTGGATATCTGATGATGCAGAGTCAATGAGCGAAGATTATGAAGTGGTCAATCCGCCAAAGGGCGGAAAATATATTAACTATTATTCGCCCGTAATTGCAGGAACTGACAGTATCATAGCGGTAAAAACCTCTTTATCCAAACCTCCTTCCTTTGTTCTTATCAAAACATCCGAAAAGAGTGAGAAAAGGATTCACAATCCGGGCAGGGTAAATCCCTGGTTCTTATCCTATGCAAAAGGTAAGATAGTGTGGGTTGAAACGCGTCGTGACCCGAGATGGGAGAACCGGAACTGGTCAGTAGTTATGATAAAGGACATTTATTCCAAACAGATAAAGCAGCTTACCAAAAGATCAAGGTTAATGGCAGCATCAATTTCTCCTGATGCTAAGTATATAGCAGCAGTTGAAAACAGCGTGGATGGCAAAAATAATTTAATTTTCATTAATGCCTTTAGCGGATTTATTCTCAGAACGGTTCCTGCGCCCGATAATGTATCTCTTCAGCGGCCTCAGTGGGATGAGGGCGGGAAAAAGGTCTCTGTCATATACTTAACAGAACCTGGCGAGGGAATAATGTCATTTAATCTTATAGACAACACATGGGAAACCCTGATTGCAGCCGACAGAGATGATCTGCAATCGTCATTTCTCAGGAATGATTCATTGTTTTTTGTAAGCTCTGCTTCAGGGACTGATAATATATACCTCCGCAGGCCCGACAAAACCATAATACCTCTTACCAGATCAAGATTCGGGATAAGCGATCTGAATGTAAGCGGCTATAATTTGCTTTTTGCAGACTATTCCTCAACAGGTAACAATATTGGCTTTACGACCCTTCCCTCCCCTGAAACTGAGACAATGCTCAATTCAAGTTCAGGTTCGTTTCTCATAAACAGATATGATGGCATTGTTTCAATGAATAACAGCGATCCCGTTCAAATTTACACACCCAAACCTTACAGGAAGTGGCTGCATCTAGTCAGATTTCACAGCTGGATGCCATTTTATGCAGATATTGAAGAAATTCAATCTGATCCCGCATCCATAAAGCCCGGTTTTACAATTATGACCCAGAATAACCTGAGCACTTTGATTTCATCATTGGGGTATGAATACTCAGAAAACAGGCATAAGATCCATACAAGGCTCAAATGGCAGGGCTGGTATCTTGTTCTTGAATCGAAAACAGAATACGGAAACATTCCGGCAATTCAGAAGCTCAGTCAGTCTGTGGCCGATCCTGCAGATATAAGACAAGGCATCAGTATGACCAACACGGTTTCCCTTCCGCTTATATTCTCAACTGGCTCATTCTCTCAATACCTGTATTTTTCTGCTTCATCAATTTATAGTAATGATTACATATATATCAGAGAAAAAAGTATTTATGATTACGGACAAACTCAATTATCAGGGAGATTATATTTTTCGAATTACCGGCGGTCAGCATTTCGAGATATTTACCCACGCTGGGCTCAGGTTTTCGACCTTAGCTATACATCGTATCCTTTCGATAAAGAATTATACGGGAATATTTCAACTGTGAGAACTGCTTTTTATTTCCCGGGTTTTCTGCCAAACCATGGCTTAAAAATAAGAATGGAATACGAGAAACAGAATCCGGAGAAATTTATTCTCGGAAACCGGGCTTCATTTGCCCGGAGCTATGATAATATCATCTCAAAAAAGGTTGAATTTGTTTCCGCTGATTACTTTATGCCGTTGTTTTATCCTGATTTTAATGTAGCAAGTATTCTGTATATAAAAAGGATACGGGCAGATATTTTTTATGATCATACACGAGGGACCGGAAACTATGTCTTCAGTGTTACTGATCAGGGAAATTCAGTTAATTATCATGATTATCAGGAATCTTTTAAATCGTTCGGAGTGGAATTATTGTCAGACTTCTTTGTACTTAGGGTGCCATTTATGATATCTTCAGGTGTGCAAGCCTCATGGCGTTCATTTAGAGAACTTCCTTTTCTTAAGTTACTTTTAAACATTGATGTTTTCGGAATGAACATCGGAAAAAGCAGGTTGTAATCTTATAACTTTAGGTTTCGTGCAGTATTTTTAATAAGGACCCATGCCTTTTCAACATGATCCATTGTTACATTGGTCTGACCTGTTACCATCCTTAGGGTGTATTTGCCATTGATCATGGTATGTGTAAGATAGATTTTTCCTGAATCATTCAGAAGATGGTTCAGTTCTTCATTTAAATTATTCAGGTGTTTTTCGTCCGTTTCTGCAGGCTTGTACCTGAAGCAGATCACATTAAGCATAACGGGAGCAAGTATTTCGAAATCTGATTCCTGGTATATCATTTTTGAAAGGCAGGATGCAATATTTATATGATATCTTACTTTTTCACGAAGCCCTTCAGCCCCATATGATCTTATCACACTCCAGAGTTTCAGAGCCCGGAATCTTCTTCCGAGAGGCACACCCCAATCCCTGTAGTCATTAACTTTGCCTCTTGTCCTTGTTTTAAGATACTCCGGAAGAATTTCAAATGTCCTTATAAGTAATGCCGGCTCTCTAATAAAGAAAGCTGTACAATCGAAATTAGTAAACATCCACTTGTGAGGATTGAAAACAAAGCTGTCTATGAATTCTTTACCATCGATCATCCATCGGAATTCCGGTAAAATAAGAGCCGTACCGGCCATAGCAGCATCTACATGAAACCAGATATTGTTTTCCGCACAGATCTCCCCTACAGCTCTTATCGAATCAACAGCCATCGTTCCTGTTGTTCCCAGAGTGGCAATAGCACAACATGGCATGAATCCATTCCGTTTGTCAGCTTCAACAGCCTCTTTTAATTTTGCAGTATCAATTGAGAAATCATCTCTTACTGGAATTTTGACAAGGTTTCTTTTACCAAGCCCGGTGATTCTGACTGCTTTTTCAACAGAGGAATGAGTCTGCTCTGAACAATACACTCTGAGGATTCCGGCAGAAGTTGCTCCTTCATCATTAATTAAGAAATCGCTGACTTTTTCCCTGGCGGTTACAATTGCTGCCAGTGTTGCAGTAGATGCTGTATCCTGGATAACACCCTCGAAGCAATCCGGAAGTCCGATAAGACCTCTCAGCCAAATCATCATCTTTTCCTCCAGTTCCGCTGCAGCCGGCGATGTTTCCCATATCATGCACTGTGTCCCTAGAGTAGCAATAATCATTTCGGCAAGAATTGAAGGAGGGCTTGTATTGGCAGGGAAATAAGCAAAAAAATCCGGATGTTGCCAGTGGGTTATCCCTGGCATAATGATCTCTTCAAAATCGTGCATCAGCGATTCAAACGACTCGGGTTTTTCGGGAGGATCGCCTGGTATCTGTTTAAATATATCTCCCGGCTGAACTGATGATTTTACAGGATAGCTTTCTATATTTTCCATGTATCGGGCCATCCACTCAATCAGGTAGTGGCCATGTTTGCGGAACTCATCTGATGTCATCGTACTGGAGCTATTTAGCAGACTCGGCAAGAAGAATTATTTTATTCATCTTAACTTCAATCACTCCTCCGGTAATCTCACAGGTTATTTCTTTATCTGTTTCATCCACCATAATAACCAATCCGCTCTCAAGAGTTGAAATAATCGGGGCATGATCCTTTAATACCTGGAAAGATCCTTTTTTACCAGGTACCCTGACAGATTTGATATCGCCTTCGTATATCCTGGTTTCAGGAGTAATAATTTCAATCTTCATTATAGTAAATTGGTTTACAAGTAATATCAGACATTTTGATTATCTTGACTGAGCAAGTATCTTCTCTCCTTTTTCGATAGCATCATCGATAGTACCGACCAGCATAAACGCTGATTCAGGATACTGGTCAACACTGCCATCCAGAATCATATTGAATCCCCTGATCGTATCTTCAATAGATACCAGGGCGCCTTTAATACCTGTGAATTGTTCTGCCACATGAAAGGGTTGTGAAAGAAATCTCTGTACTCTTCTTGCTCTGTGGACAACTATTTTATCTTCTTCTGAAAGCTCATCCATACCTAGAATAGCTATTATATCCTGCAATTCATTATAACGCTGCAACAATTCTTTGACTCTTTGTGCGCAGTTATAATGGGCCTCCCCTACAATATCTGCTGACAATATACGTGATGTGGAATCAAGAGGATCAACTGCCGGGTATATCCCAAGCTCAGATATTTTCCTGCTCAAAACTGTAGTTGCATCAAGATGAGCGAATGTTGTTGCGGGAGCCGGGTCAGTAAGGTCGTCTGCAGGAACATACACAGCCTGAACTGAAGTAATTGACCCATGCCGTGTTGAAGTTATGCGTTCCTGCATAATACCCATCTCTGTAGCAAGTGTCGGCTGGTATCCAACCGCTGATGGCATTCTTCCGAGAAGGGCAGATACTTCAGATCCGGCCTGCGTAAAACGGAATACGTTATCCATGAAAAACAGGATGTCCCTTCCTCCGCTCTTACCATCTCCATCCCTGAAATGTTCAGCTACAGAGAGTCCTGACAGAGCTACTCTGGCCCTGGCTCCCGGTGGCTCATTCATCTGCCCGAATACGAGAGCTAGTTTTGATTCTCTTAAAGCATCCTTATCGACTTTTGTA
Source organism: Bacteroidales bacterium UBA2198 (assembly GCA_002328625.1). GTDB lineage: Bacteria > Bacteroidota > Bacteroidia > Bacteroidales > VadinHA17 > LD21. Next base: position 2,241 of record DCVC01000072.1, on the reverse strand, counting down.
AGATCCCACCCCCCTGATTCCATATTTTCAAGAAAATTGGTACCATACGTAATTACACCTGCTTCCAGCATCTCCCTGAGAAGATCATTGCCTTCTCTTGTTCTTTCTCCGACTCCGGCAAAAACAGATAAGCCTGAATATGCTTTTGCAATATTGTTTATCAGCTCCAGGATCACAACAGTCTTCCCTACACCTGCTCCCCCAAAGAGGCCAATCTTCCCTCCTTTGGAATATGGTTCGATCAGGTCAATTACTTTGATACCGGTGTACAATACTTCTTTTTCTGTTGAAAGATCATCAAACTTCGGTGGCTTGCGATGAATTGGATAGCCCCCTTTCTTATCGAGCTTCCCAATACCATCAATTGCTTCCCCTGTAACATTCATCAGTCTTCCTCTGATCTGGTCACCGATTGGCATTACAATTGGCGATCCTGTTGCTATTACTTCCATTCCCCTTCGTAATCCATCAGTTGAATCCATTGCGATTGTCCGTACTGTGTTTTCTCCAATATGCTGCTGGCACTCGACAACAAGTACTGTACCATCATCCCTGGTTATCTCGAGGGCATCATAAATATCGGGCATTTCAAAACCCTGCCTCGTAAAAGATACGTCAACCACCGGTCCTATTATCTGGCTGATCTTCCCTGTGCTTTTTGACATAGATCTTAATTATTTTTTTTAAAACAGATTTAATAGTTCAATAATGTTTAGCCTCTTGTATTCAACGATCACGTCCAATAAGAGAGCTGGTGATCTCAATTAATTCTTCTTTTTTTTCAGAATGTACTCCTACTTTTTCCAGAAAGTTGAAAGCAGATTTTATATATTCATTTGCGAGATTCTCACTAATTGTTTTAATATTCAACTGATCATAAATGGCAGTCACGGCACTGATTTTGATTTCAGGCTCTTGATCCTCTTTCATGAAATGTTCCTGCAGTTGTTTTCTCTGGGCTGATGATGCAATTTCCATTCCTTTTATGTAAAGGAAAGTTTTTTTCCCTGTGACGATATCGCCTCCTGACACTTTACCAAAAACTTTAACATCACCATAAATATCAAGGAGGTCGTCCTGGATTTGGAATGCAAGCCCCAGGTTTTTGCCAAATTCATAGATCAGATCAGAGTCTTTCTCATCAGCTCCTCCGAATAAAGCGCCAATTTTAACTGAGGCAGCAATAAGTGATGCTGTCTTAAGTTCAATCATCCTCAAATATTCATCCTGTGACACAATTGCGGCTTTTTCATAATCCATATCCAGTTGCTGTCCGATACATACTTCAATTGCTGCTTTATTGAAAGTCCGCAATACTTTTGTCATGAGATGAGATGGCGTTTGCAAAAAACACTCATTTGCAATAAATGCCATAACGTCGCCTGAAAGTATTGCCTGATTTATGCTCCATTTATTATGAACGGTAGAAAAATTCCTTCTCATAAGAGCCTGGTCCATAATATCATCATGAACAAGGGTGAAGTTATGAAAGATCTCAAGTCCTGTAACCGGAATTACAGCATCATCAATTTTATCACTGAAAAGATTACAAACCATAAGAGCCAATACCGGGCGAAGGCGCTTGCCTCCTATTGAAAGAATGTACTTAACGGGATCAACAAGCTTTTCTGCCTCCGTATTGTATGGAAGATTAGCAATTGACCTTTCGATTATTTTTTTTAACTCTGATTGATTATACATATTGTTTTCTCAATACCCGGTTTCATACTAAGTTCACCCTTTCAGAGCTTCAGCACCGCTGACAACCTCCAGAATCTGGTTAGTGATTGCAGCCTGTCTTGCTTTATTGTATTGAAGTGTCAGGTCACGGATCATTGTGGTTGCATTGTCAGTTGCTTTGTGCATTGCTGTCATTCTGGCACCATGCTCTGCAACGAAAGAATCGAGCACAGCTTTGTAAAACTGTATCTTTAAAGATTTTGGAATAAGCTCCCTGACAATTTCCTGCTTGTCCGGCTCATAAATATAGTCAACGGGTACGGCAGCTATTATACCCTCAGAAATTGTTTCAACCGGAAGGAATTGCTCATTGGTCAGTTTCTGTACAGCAGCATTTTTAAACTGATTATAAATGATATCAACCCTGTCAAATTCACCTGCTGCAAAGCTTTTCATTATATTATCCGCAATGAGATCAGCATTCTCAAATGTGAGGTCATTTAAGAGGTTATTATATTCACCAAGAAGCTGGATCTTCTGCTTTTTCAAAAAGTCAAATCC
>DCVC01000065.1:512-10218 GCA_002328625.1 Bacteroidales bacterium UBA2198 | reverse complement strand
TTCCGATAATATGGAATTTAAACCCCGGATTATTGCGTTTCTCTGCAACTGGTGTTCATATACCGGTGCAGATCTGGCAGGGACATCAAGGATGGAATATAAATCCAATGTCAGAGCTGTCAGGGTGATGTGCTCAGGTCGGATAGAACCTACGTTTGTACTTGAAGCCTTTGTTAAAGGTGCCGACGGGGTTCTTGTTTGCGGTTGTCATCCCGGTGACTGTCATTATCAGGAAGGTAACTACCGATGCCTCCGACGGTTTCTGCTGCTTCAGAAATACATAAGGCAGATGGGTATTGAATCTGAAAGACTGAAGCTTGAATGGATAAGCGCCAGTGAGGGAAAGCAATTTGCCGAGCTGGTTAACAGCTTCACAGAAACAATTACTGATCTGGGTCCCTGTAAAATAAAAGAGACCATGAAGGTTTTAACATAGAGTTTAAATTTTGTATTATGGAAGAATCTAAGCCAAAATTAAAACTTTCCATTTACTGGGCGGCTGCCTGCGGGGGTTGCTGTGTGTCAGTACTAGATGTGCATGAGAAGCTTTTTGATGTGGTTGCTGCTGCAGATCTTGTATTCTGGCCCATAGCCCTTGATACAAAGTATGAGGACGTGGAAAAAATGCCAGATAATCATATTGATGTGACACTCTTTAATGGAGCTGTCAGGAATGGCGAGAACGAACATATGGCAAAGCTTCTGAGAAAGAAAAGCAAAATTCTCGTTGCTTATGGCAGCTGTTCACATCTTGGCGGAATTCCGGGATTAGCAAATTTCTCCACTAAAGAAGATATTTTCCGGAGAGTGTATCAGGAAAGTGAATCAGTAATTAACCCCGAAAAAGTACAACCTCTTCCTGAATTTAAGGTGAATGAAGGAATTCTCAGTTTACCTGAATTTTATAATGATGTACGGTCACTTGGACAGGTTGTCGATGTGGATTATTGTATCCCGGGTTGTCCTCCCCAGACTGAAAGGCTTTTAGAGGTGTTTGGGGTAATTGTCAGTGGAGCGGAACTCCCTCCAAAGGGCTCTGTTATTGGTGCTGAGACCAAAACCCAGTGTGATGAGTGTACCCGTAAAAAAACGGAGGAAAAACGAATTAAAAAGTTTTACAGACCCTGGGAGGTAACTGACGATGGTGTAACTTGTTTTATGGAGCAGGGAGTTTTGTGTATGGGGCCTGCCACACGTTCAGGGTGCGGATATAGGTGCATTATGGGCAATGCTCCGTGCCGTGGCTGCTATGGCCCTCCACCCGGAGTAACTGATCCGGGAGCCAAAATGATGTCAGCAATTGCAAGTATAATAGATGAAAAGGAACCGGAGGATATCAGCAAAGTCCTCGAGGATGTCGTTGATCCTGCAGGATTATTTTACCGCTTTAGTCTGCCTGTCTCATTAATAAGAAGAAAATTATCATGAAAAGGATCACGATTGACCCCATAACACGTCTTGAGGGCCATGGTAAAATTGAAATATTCCTCAACGATGAAGGAGAAGTCAATAATGTCTATTTCCAGGTTCCTGAGCTTAGAGGTTTCGAAAAATTCTGCGAAGGAAGACCTGTTGAAGAGTTGCCCGCAATTGTGGCCAAAATATGCGGAGTCTGCCCGGGTTGCCATCATATGGCCTCAGGAAAAGCTGTAGATGCCGTTTTTGGTGTTGAGCCTCCGCCTGCAGCAAAGAAACTCAGGGAACTTTTTTATATGGCTCATTTCGTCCACAGCCATATAGCCCATTTTTATGCACTTGCGGCTCCTGATTTTGTTGTTGGCCCGTTAGCACCACCCTCAAAAAGGAACATCCTGGGAGTGATCGAAAAAGTCGGAAAGGAGATCGGAACCGAAGTGATAAAACAGCGCCGTTTCGCTCAGGAAATTCAGGCTCTGCTTGGCGGACACCAGACTTTTGTTGTGATGAACATACCTGGTGGTGTCAGAAGAGGACTCTCTGAAAAGGAACGTGACGATGTCGTTGTTAAGGCAAAAGGTTTTATTGAATTCGCAACATTTACTCTTAACCTTTTTGAAAATGTTGTTCTCAAGAATAACGAATATACTGATATAATATTAAATGGCCCGTATTCTCTTAAGCTCCATTCCATGGGACTTGTCGATGCAAAAAACAAGGTGAACTTCTATGACGGGAAAGTGAGGGTGGTCGATACAGAAGGAAAAGAAATATGCAAGTATGCACCAACTGAGTACCTTGATATTATAGCTGAGCATGTTGAACCATGGAGTTATCTGAAATTCCCCTTTCTTAAGAAAATAGGCTGGAAAGGTTTTATTGAAGGGCAGAATTCAGGAGTATATCATGCAACACCTTTATCACGGCTGAATGCTGCGGATGGAATGGCGACACCTCTGGCACAAAAGGAATATGAGCTCATGTACAACACACTTGGAGGCAAACCGGTTCATGCAACACTTGCGATGCACTGGGCACGACTTGTAGAACTGCTATATTCTGCTGAACGTTGTCTTGAACTTGCCACGGATCCTGAAATTACCAGTACGGAATTGCGTTCACCGCTTGGTCCTATTCCGGGTGAGGGAGTGGGCATAGTTGAAGCCCAGAGAGGCACCCTGACACACCATTACTGGACTGATGACAGAGGTCTTGTCACAAAGGTTAATATAATTGTAGGAACGACAAACAACAATGCTGCTATTTGCATGTCGATCAAAAAAGCTGCTCAGGGACTTATCAAAAAAGGTGTTGAAGTAAATAACGGCATTCTGAATATGATAGAGATGGCTTTCAGGGCATACGATCCATGTTTTTCCTGTGCAACACATTGTTTTCCCGGGCAGATGCCAATGATTCTTGAAATACGTGAGCCTGACGGTGAATTGCTGCAACGACTGATAAGAGATTAGTAAGATGGGATAGTGAAGTGATAAATTAATAAGTCAATAATCAAAACATATTATGCGAACCGGAGTCTTTTTTTGTCAGATGGAAGTGAGCAGAAATCTTAATATTGATGCGATTGCAAAGTATTCTGCAAACCTTCCTGATGTTGAGACGGTACAGATCCTGAGATCAGGAGTGCCTCCTGAGATAATTACTCTTACTGAACAGATCAGATCAAACAAGCTGGAGAGAATAGTTATTGCAGGAGATATGCCGGGTTATTTTAAACCTGTCTTTACCAGAGCGATGGCAACAGCAGGAGGAAATACAGATGAGGTGCGTCTTGCTTCGTTTCAGGAACACGGGGCAAGAGGTGAAAATGCAATGGATCGTGCCAAAGCCATTGTGGCATGTACAACGATGGGAGTCCCTTTTCCACTTGCTGCAGTACCAGGGGGAAATCCTGTTAATCATGCGACTCTTATTATCGGTGGAGGTATAGCCGGAATACAATCTGCCCTGGAAATAGCTAACGCAGGTAAACAGGTGTTTCTGGTGGAGCAAACCGGAACTATTGGTGGTCATATGGCAATGTTCGACAAAACATTTCCAACGTTGGATTGCGCCGCATGCATACTTACACCTAAAATGGTTTCGGTCGGACAGCATGATATGATCCGTCTGCTAACCCGGTCGAAGGTGATAGCGGTTTCAGGAAAACCAGGGTCATATCGAGTTAAGATAAAGCAGAGTGCCAGATTTGTTGATGTAAATTCCTGTGTAGCCTGTAATCAATGCGTGGAGGTCTGCCCTGTAAAGGTCAAAAGTGAGTTCGATGCAGGAATATCATTGCGAAAAGCAATTTATATTCCTTTTCCGCAGGCTGTTCCCAACGCATACCTGATAGATGAAAAGAGCTGCACTTATATCACTTCCGGAGGAAAAAAATGCGGAGTTTGTGTGAAGAAATGTCCAAAAGAATGCATTAACCTCAACGAGACTGACCATAATATTGATATAGAAGTCGGCAATATTATTCTGGCGACAGGCTATGAACTTATGGACGTGAGCAAAATTGAACAGTATGGATACGGTGTTTTCCCTAATGTATTGACTTCTCTTGAATTTGAGCGTCTGACCAATGCATCCGGAACAACGGGAGGAAGAATTGTAACAAAAACCAAACATTTCAATAAAAAAACGGAAAAAGAAGAATGGATCTTCTCTCCTGAAGGAATACCACCAAGAAGCGTTGCCCTTATTCATTGTGTGGGTTCAAGAAATAAAAAGTATAATCCTTACTGTTCACGCGTATGCTGCATGTATTCCCTGAAATTCGCACACCTCATAAAAGAAAAGGTTCCCAATGTTAATGTTTACGAGTTTTATATAGACATGAGAGCTTTTGGCAAAGGTTATGAGGAGTTTGCTGAAAGAATAAAGCAGGAAGGAACATATATAGTCCGGGGACATTCCGCATCTGTAGCAATGAACAACGGAAATATGGTTGTGCGCGGAGAAGATATCTTCAATGACAGGTTAGTCGAATTTAAAGTTGACATGGTTGTTCTTGCAGTTGGACTTATACCATCGCCATCGACAGAGGAACTCAGCAGGATGCTGGGAATACAAAGAGACAATGATGGCTGGTTTTCGGAGCTTGATTATAACGGCAGCCCGACTGATACTGACAAAGGAGGTATTTATGTGGCAGGAATGTGTCAGGCTCCAAAAGATATTCCTGATACGGTGGCACAGGCATCAGCCGTAGCTGCAGGAGTTTTGGGAAGTCTGACAAGCGGGAAAGGAATAGGACATTTCAGCAGTCTTTCTCTGAGCGAAATTGAAGCCAAAGCAAAAACCATTCATACAATCTAAGGAGTATATTATGGCAACAAGAGTAAACCCAATGTTTATAGATGACCTGGACCGTTTTGGTGCAGAAGATGTAAAACTCTGTTACCAGTGCGGTGATTGTTCAACAGTATGCCCCCATGCAGATGAGATATATAAATTCCCACGGAAATCCATGCGCTTATTACAGATGGGGCTGGAACATAAAATCGAAACCACTCTCGAGCCCTGGCTTTGTTATTATTGCGGCCAGTGTTCAGAGCAATGCCCCAGGGAAGCCGACCCGGGTGAAACAATGATGAGCCTGAGGCGGTGGCTGATCTCCCGCTATGATTTTACAGGTATAGCCAGGTTGTTCTTTAAATCACGGCTTACAGAAGTACTTGCTATTATAGTAATAGCTCTTCTTACGGGAATATTTCTGTTCTATTATGGATTCTCGGGTGGCAATATCAAGATTTATGATGGTGAGGGGGCTTTCCTGCCAAGCTCATTTATTCACAAATTCGACCTGACAATTGGGGCAATACTTGCGGTTTTTCTACTGATCAATGCAATTCATATGTGGTATCTGGTTATGGTTAAAGGAACATCATTCCAGGTACCCTGGTGGCTATATATTAAAGAATTATACCAGCTTCCATGGCATTTCCTGACCCAAAAACGATATGCGGAATGTGAACAGAAACACGAACATCCTGTCTTTATGCCCTGGTTGATCCATCTCGGTCTTATGCTTGGATATGTTACTATGCTGATACTGGTGATGGTATTTATTGAACAGTTACAATCCGGACCTGAAATTCAATGGTCTGTACATATTTTCGGATATCTTGCAACCATCGGACTGGTAGCTGGAACGGTTTATTTTATCAGGAACCGTCTGAAAAAGAACTATATTCAATACAAAAAGTCACATAGTACCGACTGGGTTTTTGTTTCTCTGCTGTTTATAATCGTTCTGACAGGAATAGGTCAGCACATTTTTCATCGAACTGGCCTTTATGAATCAGCCAATATAACCTATGTTATCCATTTAATGGCAGTAGTGCCATGGCTGTTCAGGATGCCGTTCAGTAAATGGGCACACCTTATTTATCGTCCGTTGGCCATGTATCTGGCGGCGATACGCAGAGAAGCCATACTCAGACGCGAAGAAGTCAAAGATTTTTATCCTGTCTTTATTAAGTAACAATTGAAGAAGATGAAAAATTGCAGAATAGGCGTTTACATATGTATGTGCGGAACAAACATCGCAAATATAGTTGATGTTGAAGCTGTTGCAAGTTTTGCATCCGGACTTCCCAATGTTGTTCTCGCAAGAACATATAAATATATGTGCTCAAATCCCGGACAGGATATGATCACACAGGACATCAGGGAGAATAATCTTAACAGGGTGGTAGTTGCTGCATGCAGCCCTAATATGCATGAACGCACTTTCCGTAATGCATTAAGGCAGGCAGGCCTTAATCAGTACCTCTTTGAGATGGCCAACATACGTGAACAATGCAGCTGGGTTCATAAAGATCCAAAAGAGGCTACTGAAAAAGCAAAAGCTCTTGTTTATGCTGCCATTTGCCGGGTTGAACTTCACGAATCATTGGAAAGCATGTCGGTTGATATGTGCCCCAACGTTCTCATTATTGGTGGAGGCATTGCAGGCATGACTGCAGCACTGGAACTTGCGGATGCAGGTAATACAGTTCATCTTGTTGAAAAAAACAACCATCTCGGTGGTAATCTGGCACGTGTCGATCTCACAGCCCCTTATCTCTATTCTGCCCGTGACCTTCTTATAGAAAAGATTACACGTATTACAGGTCATAAAAAAGTTAAAGTATATTTTGAATCAAAAGTAACAGACCTTACAGGATTTATAGGAAATTTCAAGGCGACAATCAAATCGATAAACGGAAAGGCAACAGAAAAGAATAAACCGGCTGAAGTTGAGATTGGAAATGTAGTTGTTTGTACAGGTTATAAAGAATTTGATGCATCACGGATTGTTCATTATGGATACGGAAAATTACCCAATGTTATTACCTCTTTTGAACTGGAAAAAATGATAAGGGCCGGGAGGATTGTAACCAAAGAAGCTAAAATACCCAAATATGTTGCTATTATTCACTGTGTAGGAAGCCGCAGTCAGGAGTTTCACACTTATTGCTCAAGGGTCTGCTGTATGACTGCCTTGAAATATGCACATGAAATAAAATCTGCAAATCCGAAATGCTATATTTCTGATATCTATATCGATATGCATGCGTTCGGAAAAGGGCATGAGGATTTTTATCGCCGTTCATCCGAAGCAAAGACATTGTTCCTGATGTATGAAAAGGGTGACAGGCCGGTCATTCACAAAGCATCACCAAAAGATGATTGTGAAATGCTGATTGAAGTTAATGAAAAACTCTCAGGGGAACTTATTGAGATACCTGCTGATCTGGTGGTTCTAATGGTGGGAATGGAAGCGCGTGAAGATTCAAGCGAAACAGCTCGCATAGTCAATATCAGTCAGGATAAAGATGGATGGTTCATCGAAAGCCATCCGAAACTTGAACCCGTTGCAACCACTACAGATGGTATTTTTATTGCAGGTACCTGTGTTGCGCCAAAGGATATACCGGATACCGTTGCTCAGGCCAGGGCTGCTGCTGCAAGGATACTTGCCAGAATAGCAAAAGAGAAAATTGAAGTTGATGCCCTTTATTCAGAAGTGCTTGAGGAAAAATGTTCAGGATGCCGGTTCTGTAATCAGCTTTGCCCTTTCAGTGCTATTGAATTTAACGAAGAGAAGATGCAAAGTTATATAATCAGTGCTTTATGCAAAGGATGCGGTGTCTGTGTTGCAGCCTGCCCTTCTTCAGCTATCAAGGGTCGTCACTTTACCGACCAGCAGGTCCTTGCCCAGGTAGATGGATTGTTCGGGGATATCTAGACGTTCTTTTTCCTTGTGGAATTAATTTGTTTAATAACTCTCAGTACAATATACTGTGGAAAGTAAACTGGTTCCGGCACATATTCATTTTACTAAATGGTTCATAAGGATCAGATGGATAGCTATAACCGTATTAATAATTGCAAGTCTGGTAGTCAAGCATTTGCTTAATATATCCATTCAGGAAAAGTCAATTTATTTAGTCTCTGCCATTCTTTTATCGTTAAATATTTATCACAGAATTACTCTCCAGCGTATAAAAAAAGAAAGAAGTGATAAGGCGATAAAGAAAATCAAGCGGGAAATCCATTTTCAGATAGTTACCGACCTTATCCTCCTTACTGTTATTCTTCATTATTCAGGTGGAATAGAAAATCCTCTTGTGCTTTTCTACTTTTTTCATATGATAATCGCAAGCTCTATATTCTCAACGTTCCAGAGTTATCTCTATGCTGTATTTACCATTGTCCTGGCCGCTTCTCTGGCCCTTCTGGAGTGTTATGCCATTATTCCTCATTTTCCCCTTGAAGGCTTTGTTTCTCATGATCTGTATAATGATATTCTATATGTGTATGGTTCAGGATTTGTTTTTGCATGCACATCGATCCTGGTGGTATTTCTTTCGCACATGATCATCTACAGGTCAATAAAAAGTGAAGAGACCTATGTAAAAACCAATTTTGAATTAGAAAACAAGGATAAGCTTAAAAATGAATATGTCCTGCGGGTGACGCATGATATTAAAGGTCATGTCGCAGCAATCCTTAGTTGCATTGATGTTATAAGGTCAAAAGCAGCGGGCCCCATCACAGGTGTTCAGGAAGAATTTATTAACCGCGCTTTTCAGAGAACTGAGTTGCTCTCCAGCTTTGTCAGAAACCTTCTGAACCTGACAAAGAAAAGACTCAAGCATGATAATGAATTTGAAGATTTTATACTTAAAGATCTTATCAACAAAACTATAGTCCCAATACAGATCCTGGCCAAGGATAAATCAATCGATTTAAACATTTATATCGATAAATCAATACATCTGATTACAGGAAATCCCTATACCTTAGAGGAACTCTATTCAAATTTATTGTTAAACGCTGTAAAATACACCCCTCCTGGTGGACATATTGAGTTATCTGTTAAAAACCGCCTTAACCATATTATTACTGAAATTTCCGATTCAGGTATTGGGATACCTAAAGATGAGCTGCCAAAGGTTTTTGACGAATTCTACAGGGCATCTAATGTTCCGAAAGATATAAAGGCCGGATCAGGCCTGGGGCTCTCAATAGTTAAGCAAATTGTTGAAAACCATAAAGGAAAGATATGGATAAACAGTGAAATGGGTGTATGGACTAAATTTACTTTCATACTGCCGAAAGATCCTGCCAGCATTTTGTGAATCGTATTCTGAGAATATGATGTTTGCAGGTGTCTTTCTAATCAGATTATATGTCACTGCTCAGAATACCAATGAGTTCCGGCGAATAAAGAAAAAGGGGCACTTAATAACGCCCCTTTTTCTTTTTATTGTTCTTTGAATTTTATCTGCGCTTCGCGCCCGATACTGCTGACATTCTCATGTTTCTGTACATTGCACTGTTGCGTGCGCCATCATTAACCTGTGTTCTGCGGGCCTGAGTTGCGCTCCGGGTTCCGGTCTGAGACATTGTATGTGTACCATCCTGTACACGTATCTGTTCACGCCTGCGGACCTGGTCGCCGGTTCCGGTTTGGTCATGAATACGCAACTGATCTCTTTTGCGTGTTTGTAGCTGACTCTGATCGCCATTCTGAATCTGTATCTGATTCTGAGTCTGAGTAGCATTCTGTACCTGTGTTTGATTCTGATTCTGATTCTGGTTCTGAGACTGATCAGTACTCTGCGCTGTTAAGCCTGCACTTATTAAAAGTGCTAAAGCAGTTAAAAAAATTGTCCTTTTCATTATATTAATTTTTAGTTTAAAATTGTTTACAGGTCAAATGTAAAACCAGGAAGATGAACAAATCATGAATTTTTAAAAAACATTGTTGACCGGTGAATTCTGAAAA
>DCVC01000065.1:0-502 GCA_002328625.1 Bacteroidales bacterium UBA2198 | reverse complement strand
AAAATAACATTTATTAAATAAATGGACCGTAAATCAAATAATCCTGGCAGGTTCTGGCAGGAGCTCAAAAGACGCAATGTCTTTAAGGTAGTTGTCATGTATGTGGGGACTGCATTTATTATCCTTGAAGCAGTAAATAACCTTGTCACTCCATTAAGACTGCCTGAATGGACACCGTCATTAATTATTGTTATGCTGGGAATAGGATTGCCATTTGCAGTGATCTTTTCATGGATATTCGATATTACCCCTGAGGGTATTAAAAAGACCGAATCAATTGAAACAGTAAAGAAAAGAAAGTCCCAGGCCATACCTGTTAAAAGAAGACTTAAAGCCAGCGATATAATTATTGCTGTAATGGCAGTAATTATTGTGATGCTTTTGTTTCCCGGGGTTTTCAATAAGGATAAATTTAAAAGTATTAAAGGTAAGGATGGGAGGATATCAATAGCTGTAATGCCATTCCAGAATATGACAAATGATACCCTCTGGAACGTCTGGC
>DCVC01000054.1 GCA_002328625.1 Bacteroidales bacterium UBA2198 | reverse complement strand
TGAACATCAAGATAACCGCAGTCGAGTAAACACTCATTTTCAGTCTCCTGCAGGACAAAATGTTTCATGATACCCAGCCTGTCGGCATGTTCAAATACTATTTCCCACTGGTCGAGTTTACTGCAATCGAAGCGATATCTTTCATTGCGGTCGGTGTAGGGCCATACATCCTCGCCATCTCCGAGAATGTTCATCGTCAGGAAATAGAAGCTGTTCATTCCTTTTGATGAGAGGTAATTTAATGCACCAATTATCCCTTTACCCTTGCCGTTCTTCCAATGGGGATCTCCTTCATTCCAGTCCCTTATGTGAGGTTCATAAAGGTGAAGCCCGCTGTTGGGCGTGGCTTCTCCGCTTCTGGCCTTGCTAGTGCCGCCGTAATATGTGCCGTCAAACTCCCTGTAGCCCAGGAAATTCTCGGGTGAATCAGCCCCTCCTTTCAGAAAGACCTCACCGGTTCCTGCATGTTTCAGATAACGTGTTCCATCATAAGTCAGCCGGCCTTTTGCCCGGAAATCGGGTGCCTGCTTGTCGGATCTCTCCACCTCAATAGAACCGGTAACACCATCAGGGAAACATTTCTCTCCATATTCAGTATTGTCGTCAACAGCTATATCTCTTCCTTTCAGGAAACTGACCTGGTAATTCCATGTTCCTTCGGAAGGCGGACAAAAATGCACCCGCCATTTATCGCCTTCCCTTGCCGATGTTTCTGCTGCATTACCATCGGCGGCAAAATAGCCCGGAACAATAACCTTCACATTTCCTTTTGAGAAGACAACATCCAGACGGTAATTGGTGAAAGGATTAACAGTATCATATTCACTTGCGAAAGGTCCTGTGAATGTTAAAGTTATGGTATGCCACACTTTCAATTCGCCATCAACTGTTACAGTTGATTTGCGCGTGCAGGAAATGGATGTTAAACTGGAAAGTATCAATACCAGAACAATTAAAAGAGCATACACTTTTTTCATGGTTTATGTTTTATTAAAATAATAATGGATTTGTCCTTTGAAATCATGAAACTGATTATTGGAATCTCATGTCTTTTTACAATTATACCACTTAAATCGAAAATGTAAATCCGTATCTTTATTTTGCTGATAGAATATAAAGTCAGCAGAAAAACAACAAACAGAATTCAGTGTATAAAATATTCACAAAATATATTAAATTTGCGCCACAATTTATAGTAAATTATTGAAATTAATTACAAATTGAAAAATAAAATCCCGGTATTTAATAAAACCATAATACTGGCCTGAGATAATGTTGTAATGATACCTGATATAGAATTAATAAAATCATTTTATAAAAATCTTCCCGACAAGATTTTACGGATAAAGGGAAGGGCGGGACGTCCACTGACTCTTACCGAAAAACTTCTGTTTTGTCATCTTTATGGAAGATTGGATTCTATTCCCGGCAGACAAGATCTTGATTATTATGATTTTACACCTGACAGGGTAGCGATGCAGGATGCTACTGCGCAGATGGCAATGCTTCAATTCATGGTTGCAGATAAAAAGCGCTCCTCAGTTCCTGCATCGGTTCATTGCGACCATCTGATTACGGCAGAACTCGGTGCGGCAAAAGATCTTGAATCGGCATCCGGAAATAACAGGGAGGTTTATAATTTTCTAAGGTCAGCCTGCAATAGATATGGAATTGATTTCTGGGACCCCGGGTCAGGTATAATACATCAGTTAATTCTCGAGAACTATGCATTCCCCGGAGGAATGATAATAGGAGCTGATTCGCATACTCCTAATGCAGGGGGACTTGGAATGATTGCCATAGGCGTTGGGGGTGCAGATGTCGTTGATGTGATGACCGGGATGCCATGGGAACTGAAACTTCCACGGATTATCGGGATCAGGTTAACCGGAAAACTCAGCGGGTGGACATCAGCAAAGGATGTAATATTGAAAATCACCGGACTACTTACTGTAAGTGGAGGTACAGGATATATTATAGAATATTTCGGAACAGGTGCTGAATCGCTCACTTGCACAGGGAAAGCCACAATATGCAATATGGGAGCTGAAACAGGTGCCACATCCTCAGTTTTTGGTTTTGACAAAACAATGTCGGAATATCTTTCCGTTACCGGAAGAGAGGAGATTGCTCATCTGGCAGAGGAAAACAGAGCCCATCTGGTTGCGGATCCTGAGGTATATGCAGATCCTGCAAGATACTACGATAAATTTCTTGAAATAAACCTTACTGAACTGGAACCCTTTATAAACGGGCCTTTTACACCTGACCGTGCCATACCTCTTTCCTCTATGAAGGAGGAAGTAAAAAAGAACTTTTGGCCTTTGAAAGTTGAAGCCGCACTTATAGGATCATGCACTAATTCATCCTATGAAGATATAACACGTGCAGCATCAGTAGTACGGTATGCTTTGTCAGAAAAACTAAGGTTCAGGTCAGATTTTACTATCACTCCCGGGTCGGAACAGATACGAACTATAGCTGAGAGGGAAGGACTTATTGACCTTTTCAGGGAAGCAGGAGGGCAGGTACTAGCAAATGCCTGTGGCCCCTGTATTGGCCAATGGAAAAGAAAAAGCGCTGAAGATAAGAAGGTTAATACGATAATTCACTCATTTAACCGTAACTTTTCAGGAAGAGCCGATGGAAATCCAAATACACATGCATTTGTGGCCTCTCCCGAAATTGTGACAGCAATTGCTCTTGCAGGCGAAATCACGTTTAATCCACTAACAGATTTTCTGGAAAATGTTAGTGGAGAAAAGATTAAGATACCTGAACCAGCAGGATTAAGGCTGCCTCCGAAAGGTTTTGACAGGAGAACTGAGACACAAAAGGCCGTACACGACACAAACTATGATGAAATAATGATCCCTCATGATTCTGAAAGGCTGCAGGCGCTTGTCCCTTTCAGGGAATGGGATGGTTGCGATATGCTTAATATACCTCTGCTGATAAAAGTCAGGGGGAAATGTACTACTGACCATATATCAATGGCGGGGCCATGGTTGAAATACCGGGGACATCTTGAGAATATATCAGGTAATTATATGATTGGGGCTCTGAACTATTTCAACAATAAGACCAATACTATACTTAATCAGCTGACAGGAGAATATAATTCAGTACCGGCTGCTGCAAAGTATTACAGAGATTCGGGTTCAGGGTCTGTTGTCGTCGGAGAAGAAAACTTCGGGGAAGGTTCATCACGGGAGCATGCAGCCATGGAAGCCAGATTTCTGGGGGTAAAGGCTGTTCTCGTTAAGTCGTTTGCCAGGATTCATGAAACGAATCTGAAAAAACAAGGTGTCTTAACTATAACTTTTGTAAACAGTGAGGATTATAATAAAATCAGGGAGGATGACTCAATTGATATTACAGGTTTGAAAAGCTTTACACCGGGCAATCAGTTGGTTGTCAGGTTAAAACATAAAGATGGTACTTGTGAAGAGTTCCCTGCGGACCATTCTTACAATGAGAATCAAATCTCATGGTTCAAAGAGGGCAGTGCTTTAAATATTATCAGAAAAATTACTCGGAAATAATGGCTGAGAGAATACACTTTATTGATGGGAAGTTAAGAGTGCCTGATAATCCTGTGATCCCTTATATTGAGGGTGACGGAACAGGGCCTGATATATGGAGGGCTTCAGTCCGTGTTTTTGATGCTGCAGTAAAAAAATCCTATAACGGGAGAAAGCGAATCGCATGGAAAGAGATTCTTGCGGGGCAAAAAGCATTTAATAAAACAGGCAACTGGTTACCCGGGGAGACAATTACAGATCTCCGGGAACATATTGTTGGGATTAAGGGTCCGTTGACTACACCTGTAGGAGAGGGAATGCGTTCTCTGAATGTTGCGTTGCGGCAGGAACTTGACCTCTATACCTGTTTCAGGCCTGTCCGGTATTTTAAAGGAGTACCCAGTCCGGTTAAAAATCCTGAAAAAGTGAATATGTTTATCTTCAGGGAAAACACTGAAGACATTTATGCAGGAATAGAATTTATGCATGGAGAATCCCGGACTGAAAAGCTGAAGAGGTTTCTGGCAGATGAAATGGGCATCACAAAGATCAGGTTTCCGGAGACATCATCGCTGGGAATAAAACCGGTCTCGGTTGAGGGAACAGAACGTCTTGTACGGCAGGCGATTAAGTTTGCTATTAACATGCATCTGCCATCTGTTACACTTGTGCACAAGGGTAACATAATGAAATTCACAGAAGGTGCTTTCATGAAGTGGGGTTATGCACTTGCAGAAAGGGAATTTGCAGATTATGTTTTTACCTGGGCACAATACAGGCGGATCGCAGAAAAAGAGGGTGATGATGCCGCTGACAGAGCTCAGAAAATGCAAGAATCCGCCGGAAAAATTCTAGTGAAAGATATTATTGCTGATGCTTTTCTGCAGCAAATTCTTACAAGACCCTCCGAGTACTCTGTTATTGCAACCCTAAACCTTAACGGTGATTATATTTCAGATGCGTTGGCGGCCATTGTTGGCGGAGTTGGCATAGCTCCGGGTGCAAACATCAATTTTGAAAGCGGGCATGCCATCTTTGAAGCCACTCATGGAACTGCACCAAAACATGCTGATCAGAATAAGGTAAATCCCGGTTCCGTCATACTTTCAGGTGCCTTAATGTTTGAATATATAGGCTGGAACGAAGTAGCAAAGCAGATTTATACAGGACTTGAGAAAACAATATTGAGCAAGCGGGTCACTTATGATTTCCACCGGTTGATGGATGATGCTATACTTCTCAGAACTTCTGAATTTGCAGATGCAATAATCTCAAATATATAAACAAATAATTATATGGAAAACAATAAATTCTTTTTAAAGTTAGAGGATCTGGTTAAAGAATCATGTCAGATTGAAAATACCCTGTTTGAAAAGTTTGAGGTCAAACGTGGTCTTCGTAATTCTGATGGTACAGGTGTGCTTGTAGGATTAACCAACATCGGCGATGTTGTCGGTTACAAGAAAGAGGATGGAAAGGTTGTAGCTATACCGGGTAAATTGTTTTACAGGGGAATTGATATAGAAGATATTACCATGGGATTTCAGAAGGAACAGAGGCACGGTTTTGATGAAACTGTTTA
>DCVC01000167.1:4306-10931 GCA_002328625.1 Bacteroidales bacterium UBA2198 | reverse complement strand
CCCATGTAAAAAGCCACACTCAATTTGAAAGCTTTTTGCAGGAATAGTCTGTGGTGATTCTGTCTGGTCAGGTTTATCAGCTATTAATTCCTGTCCGTAAATTTTAAAATTCAAGGTAACAAAGAATAATAGAATAATCATTTTTTTATTCATATTATTAATATTTGTAAAACTTGCTCAGTTTTGTAGAAGTTAGCCCGGCAATTATACATTGAATACTTAAAAGTACTGTCCGGAGACACTTTGACGGCCTGCGGCTGGTTAAAACCAGAAAGCCAGTGTATGAGTTGAGATGCTGAATTATCAGATTAATTCAAATTCCGCAAGTTGGTCAATGCTTCCGGAACAAATTTGTGAATTGCAGATACAATCGTACAGGTTTCTAAATCCTGGCAATCCCCGCAGGTATCGAATCCTTTGTCTATAACACAATTTCTGATTTCACAGGCTTCACAATGACTAAACTTCACCCCCGGTTCCCTGCAACCTGTGCAGTTTATCATTTCGGGAGTAATCCCGGGAGCATTGTATTCCAGCTTCCATTTCTCAGCAGTGGCTTTTCTGAGCTCATCATCGTTGGCAATTGTAGCAATTCTTGCATCGCAGGAGGCACAGTTTAATCCGCAACACGAAATAAATTTTTCCATAACTGTTTCTGATGTTAAAATTTAAACAATAATATTTTGATAATTAGAAATCAGATTTTCAAAACAGCACTCCATTTGTGAAATAATGAAAGAGATTAATTACCATTTTATAAAGGTCCGGGATAAAAAGTGAAAATATCCTGGTTTTTATCATTTTCACAAGATTTTAAGAGTAGTATTATTAAAAAGAAAAGAGAATTGGTTTTTTCATCTTATTTGAGTTTGCCGGCCAATACATTTGAGGAGTCAGCCGGGGGCAAATGCATCACCCGTTGCGGAAACGGTATTTGAACTCCGTATTTTCTGAACTTTTCAAGAATGGAAAAACGGATTTCGCTTTTTACTCCTTCTGCCCGGAATTCATTCTCTCCCCAGAACATCAGTTGAAAGATCAAAGCAGAATCGCCATAATCAAGCAAACGTGCCTGTGGTTCCTGTTCTTTTGAAACATTGGGATTTTCCACTGCGGCTTCGCGTAAAAGTCTTTTCACCAGTTCAACATCCGAATCATACGAAACCCCAACCTTTATATCAAAGCGGGTTTTCTCTTTTATATGACTCCAGTTAATCACATCTTCGTTCACGAATCTTGAGTTGGGAATTATAATTGCAATGTTATCCCTTCCTCGTACTTTTGTCGTTCGAAGGTTAATCTTTTCTACCCGTGCAACCTTACCTGAAATTTCAACTACATCTCCTACTTTGATAATTCCTTCAAACAATATTATAATGCCGGAAATAAAATTGCTGAAAATCTGGTTTATTCCCAGCCCCAATCCCACTAACAGAGCAGCTGAGCCGGCGACCAGGATGGTAAAGTTGACACCCATGGTCTGAAGCACAACAACAATAGCTATCGTCCATAGAAAATATTGCACAATTTTCTCAATTGAATACGCCTGCCCTTTGTCCAATTTGCCACGCTTTTCCTGCCTTCTCAGAAATTTTTTTATCCCTGCGATGAGTATTATGGCAACAACAATAATTGCAAGTACCATTGCAAGGTGAAACACTTTTATTTCATTTTCACCAAAAATGATGAGCGGGTTTTCAAAAATATTTTTCATTCTTGTATGGTTTAAAATGGGAAAAATATCGGGATGAATATAGTTGCAAGAATCCAGAACAGAATATTCAGCCACACACCCACCTTGAAAAAATCCCTGAACTTATAGTTTCCGGCTGCATATACCATCGTGTTTGTCTGATATCCGATGGGAGTCATGAAGCTTGCCGATGCGGCAAAAGTAATTGCCATGAGAAATGGTTTGGAACTGATACCGAGAGTTTCCGCCATCGCAATCACAATGGGGGCGAGCAGAACAACAGTAGCGTTGTTTGAAATGGCTTCAGTAAGAAGCGAGGTGAGCAGGTAAACCGCGCTTAACAGCACAATTGGACCAAAGTCACCTGCAAGAGAGATCATGTTATTTGCAATTACATCGGCCAGCCCGGTTTTTTTCAGTGCAATACCGAAACTCATTGCACCTGCAAGGAGAAAAATTACTTTCCAGTCTACCGAGCGGTAAGCACGCTCTGCATCAATACAGCGTGTGAGCAGCATAAGAATAGTACCGCCAATGGCAGCAACAAGTATGGGAAGAACTTTCAGTGATGCAAGAAGTATTACCAGAACAACAATACTTATAGCGAGAATTCCTTTTTTCAGGTTGCTCGTAGAAAGTTCTGGTTCTGAAATAAGAATGAAATCATGGTAGTTTTTTCTCAGTGTGTTTATGCTTTCCTGTTCTGTGGCAAACAGCAGTGTATCGCCCGAAACAATGTGTTCGTGCTTCATCAGTTTACTTAATAATCCTTCCCTTGCGCGGATGCCGAGCAGTGTTACAGAGTATCGTCCGCGCAAATCAACATCTTTGAACTGCCGGCCCACCAGCGATGAACCGGGTGAAACGATTGCTTCCACATAGCGAAGTTCTTCCTGCCCGTGATGTATCAGTTCGTCTGTCAGAAGAGGCCTTATTTCAAATCCTCCTTTTTCCTGCAGATGCTTTATCTTTTCCACATTGCATCTTATTTTCAGTACATCATTTTCTATTAATACAAATTCCTTGTTCAGCAAATAATACCTGGAATCTCCCCTGGTCACCTGCACAACTTCCACATCTTCTTCTTTAAGAAGTGCAATTTCTCCTAACTTTTTGCTTCCTGAAAGGGCTTCCTTCTTAAGCACGATGTTGGTAAGATATTTTCTGATATGAAATTCTTTGTCAAGGTCGGTTGTTTTTCCGTAATCAGGAAGAAGACGCAAACCAATAAGAGTCATATACAGCGTTCCTGCAACGAAGAAGATAAGTCCCAGGGAAGTCATTTCAAACATTCCCCATGCACCAAATCCGTATTGTTCCGATACATTACTTACAAGTATGTTCGTAGAAGTTCCCACCAGGGTACATACTCCTCCAAACATTGAAACAAATGAGAGCGGGATAAGTATTTTTGAAGGACTTAAATCCGACCTGGTAGCTGAGGCAATTACCGCCGGGATCAAAAGCGCCACAACAGGAGTGTTATTTACAAATGCTGAAAAAACTCCCGCAATCAACAGCATGAAAAAAAAGCCAAGCCAGAAATTTTTCTGAAATATCTTCTCCATCCGCTTTGCAAGTGGAATCATTATGCCGGTATTTTCCACTGCAGCACTCAGTACAAACATGGCGGCAACAGTGGCGGTGGCGCCATTGCTGAATCCGGCCAGACCTTCATCGGGGAGGAGCACTCCGGTCAGCATCAATACTGCCATAATCAGAATTGCCACTACATCCACTCTCAGCAGTTCGGTGGCAAACAGGATTATTGCACATATAAACGCAATCAGCACTATGATCATTTCATAGGTCATGTATTTTTATTTTCAGATTGGTCCATTTGAAATGCTTACACAAATCTATTAATAAATGCTTATCCGGCATTGCCCATTTTTTTAATCAATCTTCGGGTTGCCAGGCATTATCTTCCGGATGCTTCCGGAGAAGACTACGGATGACTTTTATAATCCACGCATTAGAGGTAATATTTGTGCCATTTTTCCTTAGGTTTTGTAACCATTTCCTGCTTTCAATCACACCAAATTTCAATAACGCACTTACATGATGTTTAAGCGGGCACAAGGAAAACATATCAAATGTTGTAGTCCCTGATTGATGTATTTTTTATATGAGAACGCTTCATTCATTATTCAAGGATAACTATTGTTTAATTTTGTTTTATGGATTGCCAGAATGATGCATAATGATCCGGCAGTACAATCGTAATACGAACAGATTGTCTTTTCCCTTTTTCGTCGGCCGTATCGTTTAAGGAGCTTTATAGAAATCTTGGATAGAATTTGTATAGAAGCAATAATCAATTTTTTCGGTAATCTGGAAAACTTCAGGATTTTTTGCACCAAGAGGTACGAGCATCAATTTAGTTTTGCCTTCTATTTTTAGTCCATCATTTTCTAATCCCAGTCTGTTGTCAAATGGCACATCGTAATAAAAAAGATATTTTGGGATAAAACTCATATACAGATTTTTTATCATATAATGTACAGGACCATTAAGATTACATAGTTTAATTTCCAAACCATCTGCAATGTATTTTTGAAATTCAACTGCATTTAACGGCAATTCTTCTGAGAGAGGAACAATATTAAACTGCGGGTCTGCCATTACCCATTTATTATAATCTTTGATAAATACTTCAGTAAGTACATGACCTGCGCCATATTCAGACGTTTCTGCTGTTTTAGTTTTTAGTCCCACGACTCTTGCTTTTAACCCTATAGAATTCAGGGAAGAACATAGTACTATTCCATATTCAACGCATCTGAATCTATTGCCTTTTTTTGCCTCCCTGAGTATTGTAAGAGCATCATTCGCAGAAGGTATATTTGTTCCGGAATGAGCCCATTGTTTTGAGGTCCAGTCCAGTATCTGATATAGCTTTTCAAGGTCTGTATTACAATCCCTGATTAAGCCGGATAACATGTTTTCTTCCCTTAGTTGTCTGAGAAAAGTACTTCCTGCAGTATCTGAGTAAACAAATCTGATATGTTCATTTATGTTATTTGTATAATTCAGATGTTCTGTCACCATATACTTCTGGGCCATGCAAGGGACAAAACCTGTCAGGAGCAGATTTAGAATAATAAATAAACATATTTTCGAATGAAAAATAAAATAGCCAAGCATGGTTTCATAATTTTCAGGTTAGATTATTCTCAGTTCATAATTATCATCATGCCCCCGCTACCTGTGTTGCCGAACCGTGGATTAACAACGTTGTTGTAGATCGAGCCGAAAGTGTAAGTGAATCCGAAACTTGTAAAATACTGGTACTGTGTCGCAAGCTCTTTCCTACGCAGCAATATTTCGTCATAGCTCAGATCCTGTTTTACGAGATTTATCTGATCATGGATCAACGAAGCACCTCCTCCGAATGTAACATTTAAACCCTTAGTAATTCTTAGACTTAAGTATCCGTCGAACGAAAGATTATTTTTTGACCAGTCGTGAAAATAATTACTGTATGTCAGGGTGAAATCAATTGAGCCCCATTTCTGCACCACCTCATAAGAAGCTGAAATTGTATGGAGCCACAGATTCTCTTTTATC
This sequence comes from Bacteroidales bacterium UBA2198, assembly GCA_002328625.1. Lineage (GTDB taxonomy): Bacteria > Bacteroidota > Bacteroidia > Bacteroidales > VadinHA17 > LD21. The sequence goes on along the minus strand of DCVC01000167.1, from coordinate 5,668 downwards.
TTATCATAAATTGTAGTGTCGGTGTACTGAACCAGACTGATCCCTGCTGAGTAAAGTATTCTTAATTGCCTTCTGGTAGATTCTGAATACGGGAAAAGATCATATTCAATGCCAGGCATTAGATTATAATACAATTTTTTATTGCTGTAGCTTGAGGAACCTAAAGATGTTGAACCGCCCGCTGACCAGTGATCCGATAAGCTTTTCACAATAAGGGCAGTAAAATATTTTGAATTTGAACTGCTCTCAACTGTGTTCTCATCGATAATAAACTTGGAGGTGTTTTTATAATACCTGGCATTCATGTTTATCTTCCAGTCTTCAGTGATTCTGCTTGCTGTAATGCTTCCTGAAACATAATTTGACTTATATGTTTTCTGCCCGTTAAGATACCCGTTTAATGATGATCTGAAAACCCAACTGTTCCATTTGTCCGAGGAAACAGTTTCAGATAACGGTTCACTGAATGAGATCCTCATGTATTTTGCTAGAGGTGTTCTGGCGACATAACGCATGAGTCCCATCTTGAGGGTGTTGACCTCTTTTTGCCTCCTTCCCTCGGTGGTTTCATCAGGTGTTGTAACAAACGAAATTGTGTCGCGCATTCCTGCAAACTGGTGCTGCCCGACAAGGAAATAGGTATATTGCATCCCTCCTGATCCAGTCCTCTGGTATGTTGTTATAATGTAAACACCGGCATCCCTTATGTCGCGGACATAGTTTAAGTATGGGATTTCCTTACGGATATAATCGCTGGCATCCATAAATACATTTAGGGCATCTTTCCGTAAAGTATCTGACTGTGAGCTCATTTCCTGAGGCAGCGCTTTAAGAAAAAATAAGGATAATACAGAGAGAAAAATCAGTCTTTTCATGGTTGTTAAAGGTTAGTATAAAACGAGATCGAAGTTAAATAAAAGATTTTAACTGAAGATTTGCTTTTATAAAGTTTAACAAATCATTAACCTTAATAAAAAAGAATTCCGGCACCAGGAATATAATGCCGGAACTCCGGAAGATATCAGGAATGAAAAACAAGAAGTACCAGGTTGTCTATTATCTGCCGGAATAGCTTCTTAATTCATTATCAGTCATTATCCACAATTTGTTTCCTCTTTTCATTGATACAATATCATAATCAGCATCGTAACCATCATAATCATACTGATAAAACATCTTTTCAGTGGTTTTATCAAATTGTACTATGGTTCCTTCGGGTATGTACAAATTAACTCCAACATTGTCGAAAGCCCATCTGGTGCCGGCTGGAATTGTGAAATAATCATCAAGCCAGAGAGTATCACCTGAAATCTTATAGTTATAGATTAATTCTTCTGCTTTCTTCACTGCATCCAGTTTGCT
>DCVC01000167.1:0-4267 GCA_002328625.1 Bacteroidales bacterium UBA2198 | reverse complement strand
TTTATCATAATTCAGGTCGGCTACTTTATGATCACCCATAATGTACAATCTGGAAGGTGCTTCTCGAATAACATCCCTGGAAGATGTTTTTCCGGTTTCGGCAAAACTAATTCCTTCATTGAAAAGAATTATTGAAAGAGCAGCTACGCTGATCACCCATAAAACAAGTGCGATAAGACTTATAATTCCATCTCTTGCCTTGAACCAGAAGATCATTCTAACACCCCAGTAGATCAATGCCAGCAGCGGAAGCGCAATCACAATGAATAAAAGTGCCATTACCCATGGGGCAACAGCCGGATTCACAATATAATTCAGGAAATCGGGGAGATAAAAGAAATCAACTCCAAATGCATCGGTTGAGAAGTAATCAGGATACCTGAAAAGGAAAACCATTATAAATGAAACAATTGCAAAGAATCCTGTCAGAATAAAACTTATTCCGACAATTATCAGGAAAACTCTCAGAATTATAAAGAAGACCCTGCCAAGTGCTTTGAAAACTTCATTAAAGGCATTGCCAACTCCTGCCGAACCCGAACTTCCTGTATTGTAAGCAGATGCACTGAAAGACGAAGAGTTGCCCGGTTTCCGGGATCGGGAGGAGAAAGGCGGATAAACTCCACCATACATTTCTCTTTTCTGATTATCAGAATAAGCTGCGGGAAGAGCTATCCAGAGGGCGATGTAAACAAAAAACCCCACCCCGAAGAAAAATGTAAAGAGAATAAACATGATCCTTATCCATACAGGCTCGATATTCAGATAAGCTCCCAATCCGCCGCATACTCCGCTGATAATTGTATCGTCAGGATTTCTGTAAAGACTTTTTCTCTCCGATGATTGATGCCTGGATTCTTTTTCATAAGTCTTTTCACCTGAAGTATCAAACTCTTCCGGTTGGCCTACAATGGACATCATTGCTTCAACGTTCTCCTTGCTTATAACTCCGGCTAATCCTTTCTGTGATTGAAATATCTCTGCGATGCGTAATTCTATATCTTCAATTGTTTCAGCTCCTCCGGGTGTGTTTCTTAAACGCATATCAATCTCCTGAAGATATTGACGCAGAATCTGGTAAGCCTCTTCGTCGATCTGGAAAAGGGAACCTCCAAGATTTATTTTTATTGTCTTTTCCATCATTTTCATTTTTTAATGGTTGCTAAGCGGTCACCTTTTCTGATCAGATTAACTGATTCAACGAGCTCGTCCCATGAATTATCAAGGTCGGTAAGATATTCGCGACCTTCGGATGTAAGTTCATAGTATTTCCTTGGAGGGCCCTGTTGGGATTCTTCCCACCGGTAGCTGAGCAGTCCTGCGTTTTTTTGCCTTGTCAGAAGTGGATAAAGCGTACCCTCAACAACAATAACCCTTGCTTCTTTAAGCTCCTTGATTATATCGCTTGCATAACAGGAATCTCTCGACAGCACCGAAAGGATGCAATACTCGAGAATACCTTTACGCATTTGTGCTTTTGTGTTTTCTAAATCCATATTTGTAAATTTTATGATGTTAGTTTTATACTCCTTAATCCCTTTAAGGGAATAGTTAAATTTCATTCTTGTTTAAATCCCCACCGGGGAGTTGGGGGTGATTTATCATAGTTTCATATTCCTTCTCACATTGTCAAATTCCTTTTTGACCGATTCCTTAATGTTATGAATATTCACCGGATCACCCTTCATTTCAATCTTCTGGGCTGTCGTTTTAGCTTCAGGCAGGACAATGTACAGAATCAGATAAATAATAATTCCCAAACCTCCCCCAAAGGCAAGAGCGACAAATATGATGCGGATTATCCAGGGTTCAATATCCCAGTAGGCTCCCATTCCTGAACAAACTCCGCCTATTATCCTTTTATCAGGATCACGGTACATCCTGTGATATCCCGGCCTCGAGAATTTCTCTTTAGCTGAAGGACCTTCACTATCGGATATGTCCTCTGGTTCACCAAGGATGGCAATTACATTGCGCACGTCATCAATTGTTATTACCTGTTTGTACGCAGTGAGTTTTGAACGAAAAAGCTCTGCCATCCTTGTCTCAATGTCAGAAAGGATCTCTGATGAGCTCTCTTCACCGGCAAAATGAATTTCAAGGCTCTTCAGATATCTTTTAAGTTCGGCATAGGCATCTTCATCAATGTTGAAGGAGTACCCGCCAAGATTTATGCTTACTGTGATTTTCATAGAACTATACTTTATTTACTACTAAAAAACATATACAACATTACGATACAAAGATATGTAATATTAATTATACCATGTAATACATAGTACTAAAAATAAATACAATCATTAAGTGTAATTTCATATGAGTTTAATAATCAATTAAATATAAAACAATATTTTTGATGCCTATTAACTTCAAAACAATGATTTATTGTGAAGCTAATGCACAAAAAAGAATAACTATTGCAGATTTAAATAATAAACGGATCCCAGTTGGCTGCTAAAAGGAATAACATAATCCATCCCCATCCTCATACCACTACGGAACCACCTCTTCTCTTTTTAGGAAGGAAAGAAGCGGAAATCGATTAATGAACAGTGAATTACACTTATTTCTCTTATTCCAAAGTAAAGAGGTTAGGGGGGATGAGTTAAAAATATCAAGAGAATGGTCCAGGGAATGAAGTTTAAAATTTAAAGAACTGCACCTTTGGAGTTATTTGAAGAGACCGAAGCATTTTTGAGCATGACATAAGATTCCCTATCTTTATCCAAATTCTCCATAATGAAACAATACAAATGGGGTATTCTTGCCCCGGGTAAAATGTCCGCAAAATTCACTAACGGACTAAAGCTGCTTGGCAATGTTGAGCTATATGCCGTTGGATCAAGAGATACGGTAAGAGCAGAGAAATTTGCCAGAGAACATGGTTTTAAGAAATATTATGGCAGCTATGAGGATCTCGCTACTGATCCTGAGGTGGAAATAGTCTATATTGCCTCACCTCATTCTCATCATTATGAACATACTATGCTCTGTCTGAAAAACAGGAAAGCCGTGATTTGCGAAAAGGCATTCGCCCTGAACAGCAGGGAAGTTGAAATGATGATAAGCGAAGCTGTCATGCAGAAAGTTTTTCTGATGGAAGCCCTCTGGCCGCCCTTCCAGCCGATGTATAAGAAGACAAAAGAAATACATGGATCAGCAGTTGCAGGAAAAGTATTACACATGAATGCAAGATTCTCATTCCAACCTCCCTTTGACCCGGCTGACAGGAAGTTCAACCCGGAGCTTGGCGGAGGCTCTTTGCTCGATATCGGCATTTATCCTGTCATTGATGTGCTGACTTTTATGGGTGTCCCTTCTGAAGTTATTGCCTGTGCATCATTTGCTGAAACAGGTGCCGAACAATCAATAAGTGTTATCTTCCGTTATGAAGACGGCCGGATGGCAAATATTTACAGCTCGTTCATGACAAATGCAGGTATCGGTTGTGACATATTATGCGAAAAAGGCAATCTCTTCTTTTCAAGAAAACGAGACATGTCTCAAAACCTTCTGCTAGCAATCCATGGTAAAGAAGCTGAAGAATATTCAATGATCCCCGAAGGGATGGGATACCATTTTGAAGCTGTTGAAGTTATGAAATGTCTCGAAGAAGGCAGAATCGAAAGCGATATTGTCCCTCATTCATTCAGCCTGAATCTGATAAATACACTTGACAGGATCAGGAAATCAGCCGGAATAGTCTTCCCGGGCCGTGATTAATTCGATCTGCATAACCTGCACGACATCAATCATAAATAATGTCACATTCTGAAACTGACATTAAAAACGAAGGTTCCTTTTACCGGAAGAAATTACTTCTGAGTATGCTGATTCCCGGTCTCTTTGTTTTTATCATGTGGCTTGTTAAAATAATTGAGGTGCTGTTCGAAATTGATTTGTCAAATTTTGGTGTTTATCCATTATCATTGAAAGGTTTGCCGGGAATACTCTTTTCTCCGTTTATTCATTCCGATTTTGAGCATTTGTTCAACAATTCGATACCTCTTTTTTTCCTTGCCATTGCCCTTTTTTACTTCTATTCAGAGGTGGCACTTAAAGTCTTTCTGTGGACCTTTTTTTTAACCGGGTCCCTTGTCTGGCTTGCAGGAAGGGATGCCTGGCATATAGGTGCAAGCGGACTTATTTACGGTCTTGCATCGTTCCTGTTTTTCAGCGGGATAATAAGGAAATACTTCAGGCTGATTGCATTATCATTGCTTGTTGTCTTTCTTTACGGCCAGATGGTATGGGGGATTTTCCCCGG
>DCVC01000149.1 GCA_002328625.1 Bacteroidales bacterium UBA2198 | reverse complement strand
GGATTTGCCCGGGCTTATGTCGGTCTGGCTAAAGTATTCTATTTCAAGCACTACTGGGAATCATATTATTCCAGAAATTTTCTTGATTCTGTTCTGATCCTTTCAAATAAAGCACTTGCAATTGATGATAAACTGTCCGATGCTTATAATATGAGGGGAGTTTATTATGCGTTAAAAGGCCTTTTTGAAAAAGCTTTTGAAGATGTGGACAAAGCAATTGAATTCAATCCAAACGATTGGAACGCGTACAGAAGTAAAGGTGTATTTATGGATTCTTATAATGGGGATTACGTTCAAGGCCTTGATAATCTGCATAAAGCTGTTAAAAGAGAAAGGGGAGAAAGCCTTCCTGAGCTGCTGAAAACCCTGGCTCGCAAATATGTCGATATAGGATTTACTGATATAGCAAAAGACTTATACCAACAGGCATTAAAGCTGGACGAAGATTCACTTTCATATATTGCTTCTTTGACCTGGATAGAATTTAGTCTTGAAAATTTTGCAGAAGGATTAAATTTTGCTAAAAAAGCCCTGAAAATTGACTCAACAAGATATATTACCCATGAACTTTATATCTGCCTCCCTGATACTTATAGAGTTGAGGCTTATAAGAATGTTTTGAAAATCATCGAAAGAGAAAAAAAGGGTAGTTCATTACGTCGACAGGATCCATTCCGGTTTGCTTATGCTTTCTGGCAGGTCGGTAAACGAAATGAGGCAGAGTCATATTTTAAACAACAAATTAAATTCGGAGAGGAAAGTATAAAACTAGGCAGGCTTAATGCACGAACATACAGTGCTCAATATGATCTTGCGGCTACATATGCTTTTCTGGGTAATTATGCCAAAGCATACCAGTATCTGGATGAATTCAGCAAAAGAAAAAACTACCCCTTGTGGTGGGTAGTCCTTGCAAAACACGATCCTCTTTTTGACAGTATCCGTAATGAAGAACGGTTTCAGAAAATCCTTCAAAATATGGAAGCCAAATATCAGGCTGAACATGAACGTGTCAGGAAATGGCTGGTGGAGCAGGGGATGCTGTAAAACGGTATCTAAACATTTTATAACCTGATGTCTTCTACATAATCCGGCATATATCTTTTCGTATATCGTAGCGAAAGATGTTCCTACCGATCCTGAAATCGTTTCATTTTTCAAGTCTGCATTAAAGGATGCCGCTGAGACCAACATTGCAGAATTGAAAAACCGTGCCTTTCCTGTGGGGAATACTCCTGAAAAAGGCGGTTGGGGACACAATGTAAGGCAGAATCATTTTGCAACTGCTCCAATGCTGTTGTGGAGCCTTACAGGTGAACAAAAATATATCGATGCAGCCTCTGAACTGCTCGATTATAAAATGGGATTGAATCCGGTAGGAATCAGTTATGTAACACATCTCGGATTTCACCAGGTACATAATCCGCACGACAGGGAGAGCGCATATACAGCAGGCCTTGGACTTGGACCCAAACCCGGAATCACTGTCTTTGGTCCGGGGGTCATAGGCAGAAGAACAGCCAATATTTATACCCCCGCCATGCAGACGTGCCATTCTCACAAGCACACTGTCAGAAATCATAGGGCTTCCTGCCTGCATTGCATATGTGAAAAGAAAATCATGTTTGCAAGCGTAAGGACACCATAGCTACCTGAAAATGAATTAGCATCAACCTTAACAGATAAATATAAGCAAATTGGCATATAACTAAGTCGTTTCAAGGCTTGAAATTGTCTGACAAGCATCTAATGAACCTTTAGAGAGAAAAACTTAGCTTTTCAGAATATAAAATATCGCAGAATTAAACATAACATGTTGTACAATATTGCTCATGTTTTTGATTTAGGTGTTCCTTTAAAAAGGCACCCTGAGAAAACAAGCTAATGTAATATTCAAAACAGATTTCTGAAATAAAATTGACTTTCCCATTCATATAAAGTAATTTTGATTAATATTCAAATTGTTATGGATACCCTTAGAAAAGCTTTAAAAACTTCTTCTGTTTCAAATAAAGTTGTTGTTACTTTTGGTCTGGTTATACTTATAGTAATGACATCATCCTGCAAAAATTCTCCCGGGAAAGATCCTGACATAAAGCTAAGACAGGAGGCAGAGAGGATCTGCCAGACAAATCTGATCCTTGATTCCCACATAGACTGGCCTGACTTTGTCCTGGCAAATCCCAAAGATATTTCAACTCATACTTCAAATGGGGATTTTGATCTGGTAAGGGCAAGGAAGGGAGGACTTGATGCAGTGTTATCTGTTGCCTATATAAGTACTGACCTGGATGCCGGCAAAGGACGCCTTATGGTTGATTCAATGCTGAAGATCATAAGGCATTATCCTGAAGCATACCCTGATAAATTTGCTGTTTCAACCACTCCCGGTGAGGTCAGAAGTAACTTCAGCAAAGGGTTGTTTTCTTTAATCCCGTGCCTTGAAAACGGATCACCGGTCGGAGAGGATCTGAAATATCTGGAATACCTTAAAGACCAGGGAATAGCCTATATCACTCTTTGCCACAGCAAGACAAATCTTATATGTGATTCAAATTTTGATCCCGAACGGAAGTGGAACGGATTAAGCCCTCTGGGATCTGAAGTGATCAGGGAAATGAACCGGCTGGGAATTATGGTCGATATTTCACATTCTTCCGACAGTACGGTTTTACAGGCATTGAGATTATCAGAAGCTCCCGTGATAGCATCTCATTCATCATGCAGGCATTTCGTACCTGGTTTCGAGAGGAACCTGCCGGATAATCTTATCAGGGTTATAGCTGAAAAGAACGGTGTGATTATGGTTAACTTCTGTACCCAGTTTCTTGATTCAGTATGTTTGAAGAATACAGAAGAGATCCAGCAAATACTTGAATCCAGGAACCTGAGATATGATTCAAAAGAAGGCAACGATCTGATCATGGAGTTTGCCAAAACCCACAGGCTGGTGTGTGATTCCAAACAGCTTGTTGACCATATAGAGCATGTAATAAAGGTGGCAGGAATTGATTATGTGGGTCTGGGGTCTGATTTTGACGGTGTCGGACCGTTAAAACCTTCTGATGTACCCGATGTTTCAGGTTATCCGGTTATCGTTTTTGAATTGCTGAAGCGGGGTTATTCTGAAGATGATATAGTTAAGATATTATCCGGAAATTTCCTGCGGGTCTGGGAGGAGGTGTTACAGAATATTTAATGCCTGTCTTTAAATATGGATTCTTTTTGATATAAGAACAAGGAACATCGATTAACGATTTATGAAGTTTGGTATAATCAGCTGGTTTTCTTGCTGATTCTAAAATCAAAAATCGTTAATCCTTGTTCGGTATTTAAAGTAGATCAGAAACATTTGACTTTATGGACAGACACTATGTAGAAACCTGACCTTCTTCTGATGTGGTCAAAGAAAGACAGGTCTTGTATTCAGGTCTCCGTCTCCGGGTGGTCAATTACTCTTCCCGAAGTTAAAGGTGAATCCGACAGTGTGAAAGAGGTACATGTCATTCGATTTTGCAGCTAACCCATCCCTGAGATCTGAAGTGGAATAGAGAAAAGTCTCCTGCAGGTTTAGCATTACGGACTCACCTAATTTTATATTTATCCCTACTCCAAATGAAGGAGCCACGTAATCAACCTTAGATTCAGTAATGTCTAAATCCTTATCAAACAACATTGCTCCTGCTCCGACAAATAAATATGGCCTAAAATACGATTCGGGACCTAATAAATTGAACCTGGCATTTAGCAGTACAGACGTAAAATTGCTGCTAAAGTTCCCGATTTCGCCTTCTCCATTATAACCAATACTTCCCTTGGTAAGAAGCATATTTACATCAAAATTGCCAACTATATATCTTGAAACAGATATACCACCCAACCAATTCCATGTATTAAATTTATAAAAAGAACTCCCCAGGTCCCCACTATACTGACTTATTCCTCCATGCAATCCGACATTCCATTTTTTGTCTATTGTTTGTCCATTAATAATTAAAGTAAGTACCAGACACGTACATACCAAAAGAAATTTTTTCATAATATTTAATTTATAGATTAACTATGCAAAATTCAATAATGCTACTTTCGAATGTGTTACATAATATTTATAAAAAGTTATATAATTCTCATCTCCGATAAAAAGTTTCCGAATGCAAAAAAGATAACTGCTTTATGCATAAGCCAGACACTGGCATCAGCATCTTTTGCTTTTAATGCAGACCAATGCGTATCTAATACCCTGGCTACAGAATCCTGATAACAATGTTGTATTTGTTCACAAGCCGGTTGTGCCGGCTACAAAGTTTATTCAGACCGGATCCTGATTTTATCTCTCAGATTGTTATTAGTCCGTCTCTGTTAAACATTTTCAAACGCGAGTTGTTAATATATGATAAATGAATTGCCATATTGAGCCGGTAGTTTACGGCTTTAAAAAGTATAAATTATGAAAAGAATTGCAATCATGGGAACAGGAAGTGTTGGCCATAAGACAAAAGATAAAGAGGAAAATTT
>DCVC01000335.1 GCA_002328625.1 Bacteroidales bacterium UBA2198 | reverse complement strand
GAATTCATCACTCATTTTCACAGGGACAAAAATAACGCGGTTTTCCTCGAAATATGGCATAGCAATGAGATTCCTCCTGAGGAACTCTGCAAAACCATATAACTCATCCTTTGAATATTCAGCATTTCCTGCCGGGTGAGGACGTTCGGTAAATCCATCCGGATCCTGTTTAATCGACATTGAAGCAAGTTCGAAGACTTCCCTCCCTTTCCATTTTGCCCTTTTCGTAAAAAAAAGATAAAATAACCAGATCGTGGAAGCCAGTAGCAATAAAAACAGCAATGATGAAAGTCTCGGATCAATCCTTAAGATCAAAGAAAACTTCGGATGAATGGCTAATGAAAGACCAACAAGAAGCTGCCATATTGAAGCTGCAAGATAGCTTTGATTGCGTGTCCTGATATAGATCCAGAATGAGAATCCGGCATACAGAATAAAGAATAGGGAGACTGATAAAATGCCCTCCTTCACGCCAAAAAAAACCGCTACAAGAGCGTATATCGAGACGCCTGCCATTGCAGGTATAAAGCCTCTCAGGCTGATGTCTTGTTTTAATTTTCGCGGGAAATACATGAGATTATTTTTTATTTTTTAATTCATCGATCATCTTTTTGCCATGCTCATATTCCGGATTAAGCTTTACTGCGGCTTTAAAGTATTTTAATGCCATTTTGCTTTCACCTTTCTTCAGATATGTCTCTGCAAGGGCATCAATAGCCAGAAATGAACCGGGATATTCCTGTACGTTTTTCGCAAATACCTTTATTGCATCCTCTAACCTGTTCTCTTTTAACAGGTCATGTCCCAGCTGATGCAACATATTCTCTGAAAACAGGTATTCACTATTATCTGAATCTTTGATTATGTCGTATTTTTTCAAACCGGCTTCGATCCCTGATTCTTTAATAACAGGTTCAATGGCACTTGTAACAGGTTCTCCTCTTACGAATTCAATTCTTTCTGCCAGGTTCAACCCGGTTATTTCATTTTCACTGTTGGTAATAAACCCAATCTGGTAAGTTCCGGATTTGTCCACCCAATTATCACCTTCCTTTGTATAGTGAAATGTCTCTTTTGATTTTCCCATGGGATCCCGGGTGGTCAACAGGCCATTTGAGAACATAACATCCAGAGAGAGTTTTGCTTGTGAAAATTGATAGCTACCGACAAATTTTCTCAATTCTCCGGGAATTTTATCAGTATCTGTTTCAGGTGATGAAGTTTTCTTCAGTCGGAAGTACTGATGTAATATCATTTTACCGGCTTTATCTCCTGTAATATCTGCTGGTATCAGACTTATTTCCCTTGTCATTTTAGGATACCATTTCCCCTGATCATCCGGCATGTTCAGATCAAGTACCATCCGGCCTGGAATATCCATTGCAAGACCATCATTCCTGTAAATGATCTTAAACAACCTATACTGTTCAACATTCATATAACTGCCTGAAAGAGGCCTGAATCTGTCAGGGATAGCGGCGTCAGTATCAGCTGATCTGTACCTGAAATCAATAATTTCCATATTAACCGGACGGAAGTTTGCGTTTTCTCCAAGCCTGATATGGCCAGCATCGATGAAATCAGCCTCATTAATTGTGGCATCGACCGGGATCCAGCCGGCATCTCCCATAAAAACTTCAGTCCAGGCATGCTGTCCGAATCCGCCCGAGTAATAATTTGTATACATACAGCCTACCGCCAGTCTGGCTGGAATCCCGATCGCCCTGCATAATGCAACAAGCAATCTTGAGTGTCCGCCGCATTCAGCTTCGCGTGTTTTAAGAGTATTGATCGCTGAAATGCCTCCAGGCAAAGTTCCTGCAATATTTTCTGCCACCCATTTGCTCAGACGGACTGCTGCTTCCCAGGTGTTTTTTGAACCTGAAGTGATCCTGTTTGATTCAGAAATGATCATAGGATCATCAGATTCTATCATTAATTCGGACTTCAGGTATTTATCCAGACCGGAAAATTTGCTGAAATCAGGAGGAAAAGACGTAGCATTTTGTCCTGCATATCTTACAGGTTCAACCTCAAAGATACCGTCGATCAGAGTGCCGTTAACCGTACCTTCAAATTTCTGACCGGGGAAATTAAGCGACTGAACCGATAAGCCCTCACCATAGGAATTTATCTGCGCTTTTACCCTGAGCCAGGACAGGTTCATTATATCAGATAGCTTTTTACCGGCCCTGGCAAAAAACTGGTTATCCAGGTTGGCAACCGTTATCCTGTTTGTTACTGATTTATCAGCAAAATAGATTTTCCTTCCTGCAACTTCAGCTTTAACATTATAACCGTCTGTTTTATTTAACCACAATGTTGATCTGACACCGGTCGTGAGATCTGTCTCTTCAAGAACCAGGGTTTGAAATACCGAATCGCTGAGGACGATCTTCTCCTCTGACTTTCTTGAATAGTTCTTTTCTGTTATTTCTCCCTTAACCGGATCATATACTTTATACTTTTTTTCTGTCATATTGTTTACAATGAAATCTTCATAAAGATGAGGATACCATGTCTGTGAAGCAAAAACAACATCCCTGTCAATAGGAACAGCTTTATTAATCCCGGAGCTGGGACTGTTAAAGCATGCAGTGTCAGAGGTGATTTTTGTAATTGTCTTAATAACCGACTCACCATTTATCACTTTCATTTCAATCCTGACAGCTCTATGAGTAGCCGGATTAATGATATACAAAGCTTCAAATCCGGCATCCATATTGGCTCCGAGCAGAGACATCTTTAGTGTCACAACAGAATATTCATAACGGATCCTTTCTCCATTAAGAATACCGTCACAATAATTTTCAATCGCATATCCGTAAAGGACATCATTTGTTTCAATCCCGAAATAACAGGTCTGTCCTCCTGTTATACAAGGATTTTGTTCCTGAGCTTTTGCAAATCCTGCTGACAGGATGGTACAGAGGAGAGGAACGAGTCTGATTAAAATCTTTTTGTTTTTCATGGCGTTTGTATTATTTTATAGTTGCATGCTGCCGGCTGCAAGTTGCAGGTTGTATAGGACAACCATTAACAAGGAGCCTGCAACATAGTTATTTTGCTGATTTCAGTTCAATAATTATCCTTGATTCCAACCCTTTCCTGTAATAGTCAAAAAACCTGGTGAAGATATCTGCCAGGGAGGCGCAGAGTTGATCGAAGCTCAGTCGCTCGCTGTAATCCCTATAGTCCTTTTCTGAAACTTTGACAGTCAAATTGCCGTCATATCCAATGATCACATGACTGACTTCCCTGCCTTCTCTGATAACAAGCAGACTTGTGTTCATCGAGAATGAAATACAGACATAACCTTCATAGTAAAAAGGCCTGACTATATAGTTCCCATGAAGGAATCTCACGAATCCTAACAATTCGTCTCTGGTGCAATCTACCCTCCCTCCGGAATATGGCCTGCCGGTGTAACCGTCATCAGTCTGGTAAATCCTTTCAGAAGCAAGGCGAAATAACCGTCTGGAGTTTATTTCGAATCTCTCATGGCTATAGAATGAGTTCCAGTTAATAAGAATAAACAGGATGATCAGGATGAAGCATATAAAATATGTAAGCTTAAATACTCCTGGTTCATCATAATGTGGAAAAACGAATGATACCTGGGCAGTTGTAATACCTATCAGAAAACCAAGTACAGGGTAGATCCAGTTCCTGTATCTGAACCATTGTATGATGCCCAGAACAATGAACATGAAAGCAACCAGCAAGATAGTGATGTAGGGTACTCCCCAGACATCATATCCTCCCTGTCTTAGTATCCGGCGTAATTCGAATTCAAGGAATAAAAATATATAGGAGGAAAATATGCCTATCGGATAAATCCATCCTATCGACATTCTGATTTTCGATCTGTAACTCATGATTATCAATATTATATATACTTCATTTTATTTATACTTTACAAAGTTACAACTTTAATTAATATGAGTCAAGTTTTTTTGAATATTTTTTTACGGATTTAATAATTTTTTTTTAGTGCCGAACGCCACTTAGGGATTGACATTCTTTTTGTCATCCTTAGATTCTAGGTTCTTTTTTTGCTTACTCTCTTCCACCTGTTCTTCGCACGGACTTTGAGGTCTGTTGTTACCATTAGCCTACAGAGGCTCTTTGTCGGCAATGATACACACTGCCCATTGTCCCATCGGGCCCGGATTTTTTGTACTTACCGCAACAATCTGGTTACCAGTGAAAAGATAGTATTGCCCCTGCCGGATTGTGTATAGCCTGTTTTTCACAACAGCATCACCTTCTCCGGCAAACAGCCTGTATTCCCACGACTTCAAGCCTTATAGCATTTTCATAATGGCGAGACGATCATTCAATAATTTATGATACTTAACTTTCATTTCTTTTGATAAAAAACTAATATCTATTAATACATTCCACCTGGGTATTGCCAATTCGATCGTTTCCAGAATTTTCCCGATACTTTTTACAGTCAATTCACATTGTTCCATCCCAAAGTAGTCAACTAAAAGGTTACGGGTCAACCGGTTCTTTTTACCTTTCAATGGAATAGCGATTTCTTCATCCTGTTTCTGATATTCAATTGTGGAATTAACCAGGTCGTAACATGGGGACACTCTTGTCTGACCATTTTCAGTAATAACGGAAAAATTCTTTAAGTGCCCATCTTCATTGCCAATTAAGAAATTGAATATTACCAGTTTAAATAGTTTTATTTTCTCAATCGCAGGGAATGTGCAGTAATCATCGACCAGCTTAACTATCTTTTCCATGCTGTAGTCATACTTTGTGTCTCTGCTTAAACCAGCCAATTGAGCAAAATCTTCCACAGGAACTTTTTCATTATGTCCTTTCCTGTCAAAACGCCTGATGAAGTAAGTTAACGTGTTATCCTTTGACCATAATAAACCATGTAGAGGAATCTCCAATCCGATCTCCTCTGCAAGCCTCATTGTGAGGTCTTCATTCTCAGGCAACTGAGGATAATACTCATGTTGGGGCTTAAGTATATATTTACCGCCCTTATCTACAATTATAAATTTTTCATTTTTGATACTTATTACAGCACTCAACTTTGACTGGACTCCCTGAATTGACATTTTTGATGCACGGATAAAAGCCTCTTTTCGTTGCTCCCCGGCGGTATACTCAAAGACTTTAAGTGTTTTCAGTCCGGCACCTAATAACCTGAGACCTGCCTCGCTGTAACGACTGTCACTACAGGGTGTATATGATATCGGGCAAAGGTTCATTCTGCAATCTCTTTTACTGTAACGGCGCCAACCATGTCCTCTCCTACTGCAATTAATTGTGAGAAGTAATCCTTCCTGTCGATCTTCTTAATTTTCAACAAACCTTCAAGTTGGATACCTTCGGGTAATACTCCATCGAAGAATGGCGGGAATTTATCAAACTTAAAAACCTTAGAGGTTTTTGGCATTGTTCTTGAAATATCAACACCCTCATAGCCATCAAGATATTCAAACAGATATTCTTTGCCACGCACTGACTCTGTTAAAATTCCTGCCTCAACTCCTTTTATATATACCTTAGCCTTTCTCATTACCGGTATTCCTTAAACTTTCTATTAGCGGACTCGTTAATTCTATTCTTATATTCAACACCTTAAGTACCTTACGTAAAGTATTCAACCGGATGCTTTCCTTACCTTTCTCAATATCATAAATAACAGTCTTGCCAACCCCTGCTATTTCCGCTAATTGAGCACGGCTTAATCTGGCTGCTTTCCGGTGCATCCTTATTACATCTGCTAAAACCTGCGATTGGGTCATAATTTATCTTTATAGCGGTAAAAATATATAATTTCTTTCAATTATACAATCTTTTTACATATTTTTACTGTTATGGCAGTAATATTTACAATATTATTCCAATCTGATCAGATTATGATCGGATTTTACTGTTATAGCAGTAAAAATCACATCCTTTTTCTGATTGAATTTATCTGCAATTCGACATATTCAAAACCAAACATATCTAGTGAATGCTGCTGGACCATAAGGTCACGTGCTGTTTTACGTATTATGGCAGCATTTTCCATTTTAAGATCATATAATCCACCTGCCTCAGCACCGGCTACTTTTACCTTCAGATGGGCAGCATCAGACAGCATACAGCCTTTTATATCCATCAGATACTCGTTGTCCTCCGGAATCAGATCGGTAATTTTTCTTACCATATCAAAGATCTCTTTTCCTTTCCGGTAAACAGGAAGTCTTTCCGGTCTTACTATATCATCTTCTTCTTCTGAATTCATTCTTCATGATTATGGCAGATATTGCTTTACAGTTTTGCGATTCATGGGCAGATCGGTCGGGCCCTGCCCCATATGCTTGCGCTGAAGCTTCAGCGTAGGCGCACGTAGCCCGCCGAAACAAAAAGCCCGCTTTCAGGTTGTGACATTTCATTGCAGAAAATTTTTTTGCATTTAACCTGATTATGGCTTAAATTTGATAATGAAATAAAAACCATATGATGCCAAGCCTCATCCCAGGATATGAGTACGACATCTTTATCAGCTATCGTCAGAAGGACAATAAGGGCGACAGGTGGGTGAGTGAGTTTGTTGAAGCTCTGAAGACCGAACTCGAATCAACATTCAAGGAGGAAATCAGCGTTTATTTTGACATCAATCCTCATGACGGGCTTTTAGAAACACACGATGTTGATGCCTCTCTGAAGGAGAAACTCAAATGCCTGGTATTTATCCCGATCATTTCCCGCACGTACTGCGATCCTAAATCATTTGCATGGGAACATGAGTACAAAGCATTTATTGAGCAGGCGGTGGCGGACCGGTTCGGTCTGAAGATAAAGCTGACGGGTGGCAATGTTGCATGCCGGGTCCTTCCGGTCCGCATCCACGACCTCGATCCCGAAGATATCAGCCTGTGTGCATCAGTACTGGGGACACACCTGCGCAGTGTGGATTTCATTTATAAGGAACCCGGAGTCAACCGGCCCCTTACCCCGAACGATAATGAGGATAAAAATCTGAACAAAACTAATTACCGGAACCAGATCAATAAAGTAGCCCTGGCAGTAAAAGAGATCATTACTTCCTTAAACCAGGCTGAACAAATAACGGATGAACAAAAAGGAGAACTTTTCAGACTGTCATCTACACCGGTTAAAAGGTATAGGTCACCCATGATAACAATATCAATCATAATCCTGGCGCTGTTTATTATTGGCTTGTTATTGATCCCGAAACTAAAAGGTTCTGAAGAGCAGGTTGAGAAGTCCATAGCGGTGCTGCCTTTTAAGCTGCTTAGCGACGAGCCTGATAAACAATATCTTGCCGACGGTGTAATGGAGGCGATCCTGCTCCATTTGTCAAGGATCAGGGACCTGCGAGTTCTGTCAAGCACATCGGTGGAACAGTACCGGCAAACAGCCAAAACAATAGAGACTATAGGCAGGGAGCTTAATGTTGAATACGTACTTGAAGGAAAGTTCCAGAAACATGGTGATAATGTCAGGCTGATCGTTCAGCTGATAAGGGCAGGGAAGGAGAGTCATATCTGGGCGAATGAGTATAACAGGGAATGGAATGATATTTTTATGGTACAAAGTGAAGTGGCCCAGAGCATTGCGAATGAAATCAAGGTTGCTGTGTCGCCCCTGGCAAAAATGAACATCGAAACAGCACCAACCTATAACCTCACAGCATATGATTTTTATCTGCGGGGAAAGGATTATCTGGAACGCAGCTATATGGAAGCGGATAAGAGAAATGCAAGGCAGATGTTTGAAAGAGCAGTTGAGCTCGATCCTGACTTTGGCCTGGCATGGGCAGGAATGGCAGCATCATCCAGAAATTTATTCTGGTTCTATTATGACAGAAGTGAAGAGAATCTGGAATTGACAAAAGAATACCTCAACAAAGCTCTGGCCTTATCCCCGGGAGCAAAGGAGGTGAAGATGGAAGAAGCCGCTTATTACTATCAATGCAAGCTTGACTATTCAGCTTCACTTAACATATTGGAAAAACTTCAGTCTGATTATCCGAATGATAATGGGATATATTTTTCAATGAGCCTCATTCAGAGAAGAATGGGGGAATTCAGAAAATCACTTGAGAACATTGAGCAGGCAATCTCCTTAAATCCTTTTCAATGGACCTATTGGTATGAAGCCGGTCATACATCCAGAGCTATGCGCGAATACACAAAAGCTGAAAAATATTATAAGAGGGTTGTTGATTTAAATCCTTCATTTTCAGAAATCTATACAGCTTTATTGGAGCTGTATATTAATACAGGCCAGATTGACAAAGCGGATAGATTCTATATAGATAATGAAAAACTCATCAGTCCCCAGTTCAGAAAGTATATTCAGGCTGGCTTGCTTTTTTATAAACGAAACTTTGTAGAAGCTGTGAGCATCGCTCAGGCAATGACTGAAGATGCAATAAGCTTTCAGCATTTTTATCTTACAAAAAATCTTTTGTTGGGATTATTTCACCGTGCAATTCCCGATAATGCCATGGCAATCAGTCATTTTGAAGCCGAAAGAGAATTTCTCCTGACAAAAATCAAGGAATCAGCGGCTGATCACCGTTTTTATCGGTCTCTTGGAATTGCATATGCCGGGCTGGGGATGGAAGAAGAGGCCCTGGCAGCAGGAAGAAAAGCACTGGAGATGCTTGATCTCTCCAAAGACGCAATGGGGGGGATCGATCCCGAACTGGATATGGTCAAAATTCTGGTTATGACAGGCGAACATGATGAGGCTATGAGACGACTGGAAAAAATTATCAGTCAACATGGTGATTTGACAGCCAATATATTGAAGATCGATCCTTTCTGGGACCCGGTCAGAAATCATGAAATATTCAGGAAAATAATTGCTAATCCGGAATATAAGGGAATCTGAATAGATGAGTTGAACTATGAAAGTGAGCGCCCTTACATTCGGATCAATCACGATTGACGGCGAAACCTTCATGACGGATGTGAGAATTAAAATAAGGTCATTAAGAAAGGAAAAATGGAGAATCGAAAAAATACCACAACAAGTTCAGGCATACTCCGCTTTCGACCGGAGAGAATATTCTATAGAATTGTAACCGCCTCATAGTCAGAAGAGGTCATAATTCAAATCTCCCTGAAAATATCAAGCTTCTTTTTTTACATTATTACAGTACAAAATCGGTATATGAAACTGTAACT
>DCVC01000102.1 GCA_002328625.1 Bacteroidales bacterium UBA2198 | reverse complement strand
GGCAATGGCATCTGGACAATGAATCCATCAATATCATCATTGTTATTCAGGTCACTTATAATGTTTAACAGGTCTGTTTCAGAAATCTCAGTTGCTAATCTTAAAAGAGTCGATTTAAACCCTACTTCCCCGCAATCTTTTACCTTATTGGCAACATAAACTTCACTTGAAGGGTTATTTCCTACAAGAACTGCGGCAAGATGAGGTATTTTTCTGCCATCATTCCTGAGACTTTTCACTTCCTGAGCAATCTCATTTTTAATTTCCGAAGCTATTTTTTTACCATCAATCAATTTGTACATTCCTGTTTTTATTTCCTGCCCATCATTTTGGCAGCATTACCTTTTTTTGTCATTATCTTCATCATGCGCCTCGTCTCATCAAACTGTTTAATAAGCTTGTTCACTTCCTGAACTGATGTTCCACTTCCAAATGCAATTCGTTTACGGCGGCTTCCATTGAGCACCAGGGGATTTGTTCTCTCCTCAGGAGTCATGCTTCTGATAATTGCCTCTAACCCTTTGAAAGCATTATCGTCTATATCAAGATCTTTCACAGCTTTTCCAACACCAGGTATCATAGACATCAAATCTTTCACATTTCCCATTTTTTTAATTTGTTGTATCTGGGCTATAAAATCATTAAAATCAAACTGATCTCTGGCGATTTTTTTCTGCAGTTTTCTTGCTTCCTCGACATCGTATTGCTCCTGGGCCTTCTCAACCAGTGATACAATATCGCCCATACCAAGTATCCTGTCTGCCATTCTGCCGGGGTAGAAAATATCTATTGCATCCATCTTCTCGCCGGAGCTGACAAATTTGACAGGCTTATTCACCACCGATTTAATCGAAAGAGCAGCTCCTCCTCGTGTATCTCCATCAAGTTTTGTAAGTACTACACCGTCAAAATCTAGACGTTCATTAAACTCCCTTGCAGTGTTTACTGCATCCTGACCTGTCATTGAATCGACAACAAAGAGCACCTCATGAGGGTTAACAGCTTCCTTGACGGAAGATATCTCTTTCATCATTTCCTCATCAATAGCAAGGCGGCCGGCAGTATCAATGATTACAAGGTCGTATCCTTTAAGTTTTGCCTCTTTAACTGAGTTCCTGGCAATTTGTACCGGATTAATATTACCTTCTTCAGTATAGACAGGGACTTCTATCTGTGATCCGATAATCTTCAGCTGCTCAATAGCTGCAGGCCTATAAACATCACCTGCTACTAGCAAAGGATTCTTGTTTCTCTTGCTCTTTACCCACTTTGCCAGTTTGCCGCTGAAAGTAGTTTTTCCTGATCCCTGTAGTCCGGCGATTAATATAATTGCCGGATTGATTCTGATATTAATATCAGTTTTATCTCCACCCATCAGTTCAACCAACTCATCATGAACAATTTTAATCATCATCTGAGATGGGTTGACCGACTTCAGAACCTCCTGGCCGAGTGCTTTAATTTTAACTGTATCGGTGAATTGCTTTGCAATCTTAAAATTCACATCGGCATCAAGCAGAGCCCTGCGAACCTCTTTTAAAGTTTCAGCAACATTAATCTCCGATATCCTTCCCTGACCTTTTAATATTTTGAAGGATCTCTCAAGCCGTTCACTTAAATTCTCAAACATATATATTCAGGCTACTTTGATAATCATAAGAACTACATTCTTTCAGGCATTTCAATACCCAACAGCCACATACCTGAGGCAAGAACATCGCCTGTAACTTTTGACAGGACAAGCCGGAAGTTTCTCAACGCTTCATTTTCTTCACCCAGAATTGAAAAATCGTGATAAAACTGATTATATTCTTTGGCCAGGTCATAGCAATAATTAGCCATAATTGCAGGAGAATAACCAGATGCTGCTTCTTTAATGGCAATAGTAAATTTACGCAAGAGTTTCACAATCTCAATTTCTTTTTTCCCGGGTTTTGCCTGAGGGACAAGAGAGTTGTCAACTGTAATTCCCAGCTGTTCTGCTTTCCTGAAGACTGATTTAATCCTTGCGTAGGTATATTGAATAAAGGGGCCTGTATTACCATTGAAATCAATTGATTCCTCCGGTTTGAAAGTCATGTTTTTTCTCGGGTCCACTTTGAGTATGAAATATTTAAGAGCTCCCAATCCTATTCTTCTGAAAATATCCTCCTTTTCTTCTTCGTTAAAATCTGATAGTTTTCCTAATTCCAATGATACTTTACGAGCTGTATCCTTCATTTCATCAACAAGATCGTCAGCATCCACAGTTGTACCCTCCCGTGATTTCATTCTTCCTTCAGGAAGTTCAACCATTCCGTATGAAAAATGGATCAATCCTTCAGCAAAACTGTACCCCATCTTCTTAAGGATTACCTTAAGTACCTGGAAATGATAATTTTGCTCATTGCCAACAACATAAATAGTCTTGTCAAATCCAAAATCTTCATATCTTGCAACAGCTGTGCCAATATCCTGTGTAATATAAACTGCTGTACCATCTGACCTGAGCAGAAGTTTTTGACCAAGTTCTTCCGTCGTCAGATCAACCCAGATTGAAGAATCACTGTGCCTGTAGAATATATTATCATTCAGGCCAGATAACACCAGGTTTTTTCCAATTATGTATGTTTCTGATTCATAATAAATCTTATCAAAATCAACGCCCAGCATTTTATAAGTTTCATCAAATCCATCATAAACCCAGGAATTCATCATTTTCCAGAGATTAACAACCTCTCTGTCACCAGCTTCCCATTTCAGAAGCATATCTCTTGCTTCCTGCATAAGTGGTGCAGAATTTCTTGCTTCTGTTTCATTTACTCCTCTGCTAAGTAGATCATTAACCTGAGCATTCAATTCTTTTTCAAACCTTACATAATATTTCCCCACAAGATGATCTCCTTTTATCCCTGTTGACAATGGAGTTTCGCCTTCTCCTAATTTCAGCCAGGCCAGCATCGATTTGCAGATATGTATCCCACGGTCGTTAACGATATTTGTTTTAATGACCTTATGCCCACAGACAGAAAGTATACGGCTGAGGGAAAATCCTAACAGGTTGTTACGGATATGCCCCAGATGAAGAGGTTTGTTGGTGTTTGGAGATGAGTATTCCACCATAATTATTCTCGGCTCGTCAGCCTGACAGCTTGCAAACAGGTTCTTTGCCCGGGAAAAGTTACAGAAATACTCTACCCACCATTCGTCAGATATTTCAAGATTAAGAAATCCCTTGATTACGTTAAATCCAGCGACAGATGGTAAATTCTCAAGAATATAATTTCCTATACTTTCACCAGTCTGCTCGGGGGTATTTTTGGAAAAACGCAACAGAGGAAAGAGTATCAGGGTGAAATCTCCCGTGAAATCCTTTCTTGTTTCCTGCAACTGGATAAGGTCACACGACACATCGCTGTTGTAAAGGAATTTGATGGCATCTTTTATTATGTCTTTCAAAACAATATCCATCGTCGTTAAAAATTTCCGCCTGCAAATATAACATTTTAAAAATATTGCCGTATAAACCGACATGAGGATGAACATTTGTATCCGGCCATTTTATGCGATTATTGTTTTATTTATATTAAATGACTATTTTATTTGACCATTGATCGTATCTTTTTGATGAAAGTATTCGCGTGTAATAAAAAGATATTATACTTTTGAATATGATATTCAATTAAAAGAGCAGACCAATAAAAGAGCCCATTATGAAGGAGCTGAAAAATATGTACGTTGAACCAACTGAGAAAACGCCATTAATTGATCTTAATTTTATGAGCGGTGAACTAATCCTCTCAGGTAAATCTATACCAATTAATGCTCCCAGGATCTTTGAACCAGTACTCGAATGGGTATATGAATATATCAAAAATCCAAGGCAAACTACAAATTTAAGGCTTAACCTTGAATATTTTAACACTGCCTCATCCATATGGCTGGCAAAAATTGTAAAAGCTTTGAGTGGCATCAAGAACACAGAATGTGTGCTTATTTTGCATATTTATTTTCCTATAGAAGATTTTGATGATATTGATGATATCAAAGATGATTTAAGTCCTGTAATTGATGTCATTAGCAGTTCTACTGTAAGTGTCGGACTTAAAATATACGGGACTGACGATAGTGGTAAAGTTCTGAAAGAGTCCATGATTTTTATTTAATTCTTCCTTTCGTTTTTATTCCGACTAAAAGTTAATCTTACAAATTTTTGACATAACTTTATTACGGTAATTATTTGCATCACACCATGCGACGAGTATGTTTTGTTTTGCTTTCAATTTTTATCGTTATGGAAACTTATTCCCAGAGCAGGTCTGGTGACAGACAACCGGTTGCTGCAGGCCGATTTTACTCAGCAAATAAAGAAATTCTTGAAAAAGATCTCCGGCAACTTTTTGAAATTTGTGTTAAAGGCACCAATAACATTAAAGTGAGAGCCATAATAAGCCCACATGCCGGGTATGTTTTCTCGGGAAAAGTAGCTGCCTCGGCATTTTCGACTGTTGACAAAAATTCCGAATTCAAGAATATTTTTGTTATAGGTTCAAGTCATATTATGGCTTTTGAAGGAGCATCGGTTTATGATGCAGGGGATTTTATCACCCCTCTAGGAAAGATAAAAGTGAATAGCGATATTGCCAGTAAGCTTAAACAGGAAAACAAGCTTTTTAACTTTCCTGTTAATGCTCATATCCAGGAACACAGCCTTGAAGTTCAGATGCCCTTTATTCAATATTATCTTTCCGGTAATCCCATGATTGTTCCTGTAATTATCGGAACAAACAATACCAATAACCTGAAAAAGATCGCTGAAATACTTAAACCATGGTTCGTCCCTGAGAATCTGTTTGTCATAAGCAGTGATTTTTCTCATTATCCTGATTACAAAAATGGCAATGAAGTTGATAATTACACCGCAAACAGTTTAATCTCAGGAAATCCTCAAACTTTTATTGATGCACTCCGGAAAAACTCATCAAAGAATATACCCGGGTTGTCAACCAGTATGTGCGGATGGACTTCGGGTCTTCTTTTACTTTATCTGGCTGAAGGGAATAACAATCTGGAATTCAAAAGAATAGATTATAATAATTCAGGTGACTCCAGGTATGGGGACAAAGACCAGGTGGTTGGTTATCATGCAATAGCCCTGGTTGAAAAGAGCATAAAATCAGGACCAATAGAAGATCTTTCTGATGAGATATCTTTCACAGAGGAAGAAAAAGAAAAACTGATAGATATTGCTGAAGATAATATTAGATCGATGCTTTATGAAAAAAAGAGAACAGTGATTAATGAAGAGAGTGTTCCTTTGATTTTCAAAATACCACTGGGAGCTTTCGTGACTCTTAAAATAAACGGAAAATTAAGAGGCTGCATCGGACGATTTATATCATCTGAACCTCTCTATAAGGTGGTTTTGGAATCGGCACTCTCATCTGCTTTTGACGATCCCCGATTCTCTCCTCTCACAAAAGATGAATTTGCAAAAACAGATATTGAAATAACAGTTCTCGGGCCGATGAAAAAAATCGACGATATCAAAAAAATAGCACTGGGGAAACACGGCATATACATAAAAAAGGATGTAAGATCAGGTACAATGCTGCCACAGGTAGCAATTGAAAATGGATGGAGTGTTGAGGAGTTCCTCGGATATACATCACGCGATAAAGCCGGTCTTGGATGGGATGGCTGGAAAAATGCTGATATATACATTTATGAAGGCATTGTGCTTGAAGAAAATAAAAAGTAACTATGTATCATGTCATTAGTACAGGATTAACGGCGATAGTTCTTTATCTTATCAGTTACTTTTTTTACCGCTCAGGTATTTACTCATTACACTTTCACAGGAAACTTTGGAACTCTGCACTTGCCATCACTTTTATTTTTACAGCATCAGCAGGTGTACTCCTTGCTCTGCAGATAAATTACAAATGGGATTACCCCTTCATTAAAGCAATACTCAAATGGCATGCAGAAGCAGGTGTCGCCTTGGCTATTACAGGTACTTTCCACCTGTTATGGCACCTCTCCTATTTCTTACAGTTGTTTAAAAGACACGTAAAACCTTTAATTAAAGAAGAATACAGAAAAACAGGATCATCAGAGATAACCGCCAATTTGTTTATTACGGGTTTTGTCAGCTCATCTGTTCAACTTTTGCTTATAAGGGAGATGATGAATATTTCCGGGGGTTATGAATTGATAGCCGGAACCTTTCTGGCTTCTTGGCTTATCGGGTCAGGATTAGGAGCCGCAATAGCAGGAAACTCATCTCTGAATGATATCAGGAAAATCAACCTGATTTTTTCTGTAAGCCCTCTGCTGTCAATTTCACTTATTGTTATCCTTTCTAATCTGTACCTTAAAACCGGAGAAACTCCATCTTTCTTTGTTGGTATAGTCTATACTTTTATAGTCCTGATACCATATTGCCTTGTCACAGGGTTTACTTTCGTAAAACTGATCTCTATTGCCAGAGCAAATAATAATTTCATTCCGGGAAAGTCATTTTCAATAGAAACATATGGCGGGATTGCCGCCGGAATCAGTGTGACATTGCTAAGTTCAGGGATCTTAAATACTTATCAGATGGTTGCTCTGGTAATACTGCTTGGATTTTCTTTTGTAATGCTTGTCTTTTATCTGGAGAAAGAACCTTTCAGACTTCTATTCAAAATCCTAATACTCATAATCGCATCATCATTCATAATCTTCATGCCCGATCTATTCTTCAGGCAGTTGTTGTTACCCGGAATAAACGTAAAAGAGACTAAGGATACTCCATACGGCAATATCACGATAGCAAAGTATGAAGGAGACAGGACCATTTATTACAACCATCGTCTTCTTCAATACAGCGATGATGCCATGGAACGGGAAGAAGATATTCATTATGCAATGCTCCAGAGTGATAATCCAAAGAGCATAATGCTGATTTCAGGATCGATTAACTCACATCTTCCTGAAATCCTCAAATATCCTGTTGACAAGGTTGTTTATGTTGAAAGGGATCCGGCATTGATAAGATTTGAAAAGTCCACTTATCAATCTGAATTTCAAAACTTAATCATCGAAAATGAGGATGCATTCAGCTATTTAAGAAAATCTGATGAATTGTTTGATGTAATAATACTATTATTACCCCCACCCTCTTCTCTTCTTCTCAGCAGGTTTTATACCACAGATTTCTTTTTAACTATTCATGACAGGCTTAATCAAGATGGAGTGTTCATGTGTTCTCCAGGAATAAATACCAATTACTTCAACGATGAATCGGTTAATCTCTATTCTTCAATTTACAACAGCATGAGTTCAGTGTTTAATAATATATTACCAGTTGCAGGAAACAAGCTATATCTTATAGCTTCAGACCAAAGCATCTCGTCCTCATTTTGTTATCTTACTGAAAGTAAAAACATAAGTAATATTTATGTCGGGCCTGATTTCCTCTCGGATGATCTTATTGCGGTAAAATCAGATGAAATCCTCTCATTAATTAACAAAAAGGTACCACAGAATAAATCTGTTCA
>DCVC01000101.1 GCA_002328625.1 Bacteroidales bacterium UBA2198 | reverse complement strand
ATCTCGGTAGTCTCTTCACGACTTACAGGAGAAATACCTGTTTGAAAGAATTTTACTATTTCTGCAAGCAATGAATTATATCCACTGTATTTTCCAAGAACTGTAATTCCTTTCTCTCCAAATACAGTTCCTCCATAATCTGCTCTGCCATAACGTATCCCCCTGAAGGTACCTATCCTCCTGTCACTCCATATCCCCACAACCTTATCTGTGTTCTCTGTGAAAGCCCGGGAAACACTGATGCAACCGGTTCCCATTACAGTAAAAAGTGCCTCAACACCGTGGATACCATACCAGAAGAGGTCGGGATGTGTTTTCTCTATAGTTGCAGGGCTGTAAGTATCTGCGCCAAGAACCCTGCCGATCGATCCTTCTGAAATTTCTTTCACACCAGCAATGTACCTTAATGAAGATGAAGAGAATATTGACACCCTGTAATGTTCCGCCATTTTGAAGATTGCTATTGTATCGGCAAGAGATGCAGCTATTGGTTTGTCAATAAACATCCTCTTTCCCGCCTTCATTACAGGCAAAGCCTGCTCCAGGTGAAGACGCCCGTCGTTGGTTTCAAGAAGTATAACATCAGTCACAGCCAGAAGCTCTTCTATCGAATCCACGATCGCCACTCCGAGTTTTTTCACATCTTCGGTGTATCCGGGTATTCTGTCAACACTCGATTTAATATCATTGCTTCCCTCAGGGTAAGCTGCAACTACTTTGTATCCTCCAAATTCAGGTCCGGCAGCGGGGTCATTCAGCGCTCTGGTAAAAGCCACACTGTGAGATGTATCAAGACCTATTATCCCTACTCTGTCCGGTTGTGAATCTTCTGAACTGATTCCCGGTAGCGGCCGGCCGGCCAATCCCAGAGTGATGCTGCCTGCTGCGACAGTTTTTATAAAATCACGCCTCCTTATATTATTTTGCATATTATATAAATTTTACTCATAATAGTAATTCGAGGTTGCGGGTTGCAGGTTAAATTTAGCGATTATTGGTATCCCTCTCATTCAAATGCAGACTTTATTTTCGTTTGAAATTCCTTCAGTGATAATATCGCAAGCCGATTTTCTGCTTTTTTGTTCCTGTATGCTGCTTTAATAACTTCCAGATCTTTACTGATGCTTATTGAATCGTAATTTTCCCCTGTTCCATCTTTTGCACCTGCAATAATAAGCCTGCGGGGGGTGAGTGAGGCTGCAAGGTCTGGCAGGTCATACTCTTTCAAAGCTCCCGGGACTGTACTGAGAATGAAATGTGAATTGTAAAATCTGTTCACCACAACAGAGAAAAATGATGAATAAGGTTCAATCAGAATAATATTCTTTATATCATCAAAAAACGCTGATGCGTGTAACATGACCGGAGCCATGATCTCTCTGGCATATCCTGTAATCTCTGTTCCCGGATCACTCTCTTTAATCAACATTGCAAGTCTTACTACATCCCCCGCCTGAATGCCTGTTAAAGTGCGGCCAATTAGCATAGATGCATACCACAGGTTATGTGAAGCGCCTTCAAAATATGCGTCACCTTTAAGTGCCCCCGGACCCAATTCGCCTGTGCCAGGAAGGTCTGGTGCCAGTACAGTTATTCCCCGGTTTACTATCTCTTCGATCTCTCTTCCCGGCAAGGCTTCGGCTGATTTGCCTGACGGATGCAGGTAGACCATTGTCCTGTTGCCGGGATTATCCGGTTTGAACAACAGGTAAGGAATAACATACTCTCCCTCTCCTTTAATAAAGTATTTTTCAATAACATATTTGTCTCTCCTTATACGTCCCGTAAAAACAGGTTCGTCAACAGATGCAGGTTCACGGTAACCGGAAAGGTTTCTTGCGATATTAATCACAACGGAGGCAAATAAATCAGGTTCTTTTCTTAATGAGTTCAGTCTTTCCTCAAGTCTCTCCGCTAACTTCCGGTTGATGCTGAAAACTGTTTCGCCTTTGAGCGATGTTGAAACCTGACCTGTTTCAGTTACCTGCAATTCCTCCGCTGTAAGAAGCTGAGTTTCCTCATCAGAAGGATCACCCGGATTATTAAGGTGCTTCTGAAAAAAGGCATACATTGCTTCCCTGTTCTTAGTGGTTGAAGCATGTGGGGCATCATCCTCAACCCTCGAGAAATTATCTGCCCTGCCATAAGCCTTGTATATTCCTGAAACCTCTTTTTCTGTTTCACCTGCTCCCTGGATGCTGAACATATCCCTGGTTGTCGTTATCATCAGAGATGGTTTAGGAGCTCTCGCAATAAGGAGATCAGGGTGATCAAGACCGCACGAAATCAGATTGAACAAGTTTTGTTCTGCGTCCTGCGGTCCTATTGTCTGGAGTAAACGTGTGTAATTTGTTATATAATTTTCGGGTGCTGCAGCATATATCCGCTCATCAAAGGCTGAAATATAAGCTGATTGTGTACCTCCTCCCGAGCGTCCTGTAATTCCTATCCTTGCCGGATCAACTTCTTTCCTTGTAAGAAGATAATCTATGGCCCTTATCCCGTCCCATATCATATAGAGAGCCTGAGAACTACCCGTAAGGAATGCCTGAGCCCCCGGATAGGAGTGCTCTCTTGT
>DCVC01000381.1 GCA_002328625.1 Bacteroidales bacterium UBA2198 | reverse complement strand
ATGGGATACTGGATTGCCATATCTTCAAGCGATGGATCCTGGAAGATTACAAAAGGAGGTACCTCTTTCTGCTTTGATATTTTCTTCCTCAGATCCTTAAGGATACTGAAAAGTTCTTCATCGACGGCAGCTGTTCTTGCTCCAAAAGCATTTTCCTCGTCACTGGTATCAGCATAATCATGATCTTCGGCGAGCATAAATGATTCAGGTTTTTCAACAAATGCCATTCCTTTCTGAGTAACATTCAGAAGGCCATAATTCTCAATATCTTTAGTAAGAAATTTTGCAATAAGTGCCTGCCTTATTACCATATTCCAGAATTTTTCGTCCTTATCTTCTCCCATTCCGAAA
This sequence comes from Bacteroidales bacterium UBA2198, assembly GCA_002328625.1. GTDB lineage: Bacteria > Bacteroidota > Bacteroidia > Bacteroidales > VadinHA17 > LD21. Next base: position 4,962 of record DCVC01000381.1, on the reverse strand, counting down.
AATTCCAGCTTATGATGCTTGTATGATTTAATGGCTGCGGTAACTTTCCCTGATAGAATATTGGCTATGTGATCTGCTTTAAATTTCTCCTTGACAGCAAGAACGGCCTCAAGTACATTAACAACAGCTTCACTTCCTTCGAACTGCGATTTGGGATGCAGGCAATTATCACATGCCTCACAGTTCTCTTTGGGGTACTCCTCGCCGAAATAATGAAGTAACAATTTTCTTCTGCACACTGACGATTCAGCGTATGATACTGTTTCCAGGAGAAGTTGTTTCCCGATCTCCTGTTCAGCAATTGGTTTCCCCTGCATGAATTTTTCGAGTTTGAGGATATCGTTATAACTGTAATATGCTATACAGTTACCTTCCCCGCCGTCGCGTCCGGCCCGGCCGGTCTCCTGATAATATCCTTCAAGGCTCTTTGGTATATCATAATGGATCACAAACCGTACATCCGGCTTGTCAATTCCCATCCCGAATGCTATGGTTGCCACTATGATATCTGCCTCTTCCATAAGAAATTTATCCTGATTTGCAGTACGGGTGGCTGAATCCATTCCGGCATGGTATGGCAAAGCTTTTATACTATTAACTTTCAGCACTTCAGCCATCTCTTCAACTTTTTTACGACTGAGGCAATAAATGATTCCTGACTTACCGGGATTATTTTTTATATATTTTATTATTTCTTTTGTAACATCCTGTTTCGATTTGACTTCGTAGTACAGATTTGGTCTGTTAAATGAAGATTTGAAGATATCTGCTTTAAGTATTCCCAGGTTCTTCTGGATATCGTGCTGAACCTTTGGTGTCGCAGTTGCAGTTAGTGCAATAATCGGTGAACGTCCTATAATATCAATTATTGGTCTTATCCGTCTGTACTCCGGCCTGAAATCGTGGCCCCATTCTGAAATACAATGTGCTTCATCAATTGCGTAAAACGAAATCTTAATGTTTTTCAGAAAATCAATATTTTCTTCTTTTGTAAGTGATTCGGGAGCTACATAAAGAAGTTTTGCCATACCCGACAACACATCTTTTTTTACCCTCGATATTTCCATCTTTGTCAGCGATGAATTAAGAAAATGAGCAACATCGTCGGTAGTGCTGAAGTTTCGCATAGCATCAACCTGGTTCTTCATCAGAGCAATTAGCGGGGAAATAACTATTGCTGTTCCTTCTTTCATCACTGCAGGTAACTGGTAGCAAAGAGATTTACCTCCGCCCGTCGGCATAAGCACAAAAGTGTCTCTCCCGGCCAATACATTTTTTATTATTGGTTCCTGAGTGCCTTTGAAAGTGTCAAAACCAAAGTACTTCTTTAAATAATCATGAATAATCAAAACACTTTCCATTTTAGTCCCCTGAGGTTATTATAACCTGTCTGAATTTAATAATTTTTCAGTTTATATAAAGTTAAAAAATTTATTAATCAAATAATAGAATTCAATTATTATTAACAAAATTGTTTTTACAGTTGTGAATGGAATATACAATATAAGAAATAGATATTGTTTTCTAGAGAAGATTTATCATCTTTACAGGCCGTATTAGTGACCAAATAATCGTTTGCGCTGATGGCTTTAAAGTGGAAAAAAGGGAAAAGCAAAGATGGTGAGATGTCATTTCTTGAGCATCTTGAAGAGCTGCGCTGGCATATAATCCGTTCTATTCTGGCTATTGTCATTTTGATGATAGGAGCATTTATTTTTAAGAATTTCATTTTTGACAATATCATCCTTGCACCAAAAAAACCGGAATTCTTTACAAACCGGCTTCTTTGCCATCTGAGTGATGTATTAAATACTTCCATCCTGTGTATAAATAAGAAACCCTTTAATCTTATAAACATAAAAATGGCAGGACAGCTGACCACTCATATTGCCGTATCGATGGTTGCCGGATTAATTCTTGCCTTTCCCGTTATCATCCGGGAATTCTGGAAATTCTTCAAACCTGCCCTTCACGAAAATGAAAAACAGCATGCAAGAGGAGCTGTTCTGGCCGCTTCTTTACTTTTCTTCACCGGGGTGCTCTTCGGATATTATCTTCTGGCTCCCCTCTCGGTCCATTTTCTCAGCTCTTATGAAGTCAGTCCCGATGTAACTAATCAGATAAACATCAGATCCTATATAGGTACCCTTTCTTCAATATGCCTTGCAACGGGCCTCATATTCGAACTGCCGATCCTGACTTTTTTCCTGACCAAGGTTGGAATTATTACACCTTCATTTCTAAAAAAATACAGAAAGCACTCTATCCTTGTAATAGTAATCCTGGCTGCAATCATAACTCCTCCTGATGTTTTTTCTCAGGCACTCGTCTGTATACCGCTCCTTTTTCTTTATGAAGTAGGGATTATTATCTCGAAAAGAGTTATGAAACAAAAAGAAAAGAGAAGGGAGAAATTTATGAGTGACACTAATTCAGAGCCAGACTAAAATGCCTTAAGATTACCCCGGAGATGAAATTACATACTGAAAATCTGGTAAAAAAATATCGTAACAGAACTGTTGTGGATCACGTTTCGATTGATGTGGAACAGGGGGAAATTGTTGGTTTGCTGGGACCTAACGGCGCCGGAAAGACAACCTCATTCTACATGATAGTCGGACTTATAAGACCAAGAGAAGGGAAGATTTTTCTGGATGAAGAAGAGATAACATCATTGCCTGTTTACAGGCGTGCAAGACGCGGGATAGGTTATTTGGCCCAGGAAGCCTCAATATTCAGAAATCTTTCTGTTGAGAATAATATCAGGGCAGTCCTTGAGATGTCGGGATTCTCAAAAGAGGAACAGACAGAAAGGCTTGAGACTCTTCTGAATGAATTCGGATTACAGAAGATAAGAAAAAACAAGGGGATACAGCTTTCAGGAGGTGAGCGACGGCGAACCGAAATAGCCAGGGCTCTTACCCTTAAACCCAAGTTCATTTTGCTCGACGAACCATTTGCAGGCGTTGATCCGATTGCTGTTGAAGATATTCAGGAGATAGTGTCAAAACTGAAAGATAAAAATATAGGCATTCTTATTACTGATCATAACGTTCATGAAACACTCTCCATCACCGACCGTGCATACCTTCTTTTTGAAGGACGGATCCTGATGTCGGGAACATCATCCCAACTTGCTGAAGATGAGCACGTAAGAAGTGTTTATCTTGGAAAGAACTTTGAACTGCGCAGGTAACTGCTCCAATTTGCTGAAATCATATTTTTCTGTAATTTTGCGGTGAATTCCACGCGGATGTGTCGTAATTGGTAGCCGAGCAAGACTTAGGATCTTGTGTCTTAATGACGTGGGGGTTCGAGTCCCTTCATCCGCACAAATAAAAGACCGCCTGTAACGATGCCTGATTATGCGTTTTGGCGGTTTTTTAAATCTTTGTCAAATAAATTTTAATATGAATATCACCAGAGAAAACATCAGCGACCTCAATGCTGTTTTAAAAGTCAGCATCGAAAAGGCCGATTATGAAGATAAAGTTGAAAAAGTACTGAAAGACTATCGTAAAAAAGCAAACATCAAAGGATTCCGGCCCGGAATGGTTCCCATCGGACTGGTCAGGAAGATGTACGGAAAAGCTGTTCAGATTGATGAGATCAACAAAATGGTCTCCGAAAATATTCAGAAATACCTGGTTGATGAAAAACTGGATATATTGGGTGATCCCCTTCCAAAACCTGATGAGAATGAAAGAATTGATTTCGATACACAGGAGGATTTCACATTTTCGTTTGAACTTGGACTTGCACCGGTTTTTGATATCAGGCTGAGCAAGAAGAATAAGGTAACAAATTATGAGATCCGTATCGATGATAAAATGAAAAACGATTACCTCCAGAGTTATATGCGTCGTTACGGTGAATTCAGAAAAGAGGCTGACTCTGAAGAAAAGGATATGCTGAAAGGAAGTATTGAAGCTCTTGATGATAACGGCAATATCGTTCCGGAAGGATTGTTTGCCGATGATACAACACTTTCAATTGACATCATTAAAGATACTAAGATCCGGAAATTGTTCATTGGAAAAACAGAAAATGATTATGTCGATTTCAATCTGAGAAAAGCACTGCCGAACGACCTTGAAATAGCATCTTTACTTAAGAGACAGAAGGAGGAAGTTTCTGATATAAATGGTGCATTCAGGTTTACCATTAAAGAGATCAACCGCTTTTATCCCGCCGAACTTAATCAGGAACTCTTCAACAAAATCTATGGTGAGGACGTGGTTAACTCTGAAGAAGAATTCATGAAGAAGATTGAAGATGAGATTGCACTGAACCTGAAACAGGAAAGTGATTATAAATTATCCCTTGACCTTAAAAAACTTGCAATAGAAAAGACTGATTTTAAGCTTCCTGAAGAGTTTCTGAAAAAATGGCTCCTGAAAGTGAATGAAAAGAGTTCAGAAGAACAAATAGAAAAAGAATTTGACAGTTTCAGGCACGATCTTAAATGGCAGCTTATAAGAAACAAAATAGCCAGGCAGAATGAGGTAAAGATTACGGAAGAAGACCTGCAAAAGGAGGCGGAGAATATTACAAGGTATCAGTTCAGGCAATATGGATTGTTTTACGCTACAGACGAACAGATTGGCAATTATGCAAGGGAGACCTTAAAACGTGAGGAAGATGCTAAAAGGATTGCTGACAAGCTGCTTGAAGAAAAAGTAATTGCGCTTATAAAGGAACTTGTCAAAGTAGATGATAAAACTGTTACTATAGAGGAATTCAATAAGCTTTTTGAATAGAAATCAATGCATTGCAGTGATTTGTATTAATTTTCTTATCTTTGTTTTCAAATCTTAAAGACAATACCAATGAGTGATATGAATGATTTTGGGAAATATGCCGGAAGCAAGCATGGGATCAGCAGCCTGTCCCTCCACAGATATACATCTGTCTGGGGCAGCTATATTTCACCAACAATAATTGAAGAGCGACAACTTAACG
>DCVC01000276.1 GCA_002328625.1 Bacteroidales bacterium UBA2198 | reverse complement strand
TGGACCATAAGGCAATATGCAGGTTTTTCGACTGCAGAGGAGTCAAACGCATTTTACAGACGTAACCTTGCCGCCGGCCAGAAAGGGTTATCAGTGGCTTTTGATCTGGCCACTCACCGTGGGTACGATTCCGATCATGAGAGAGTTGTCGGGGATGTTGGAAAAGCAGGAGTTGCAGTTGATTCCGTACTTGACATGAAGATACTTTTTGATCGGATACCTCTTGATAAGATGTCGGTATCGATGACCATGAACGGAGCTGTTCTGCCTGTCATGGCATTTTATATTGTTGCTGCCCTTGAACAAGGGGTGAAACATGAGGAGATGACAGGAACCATCCAGAACGATATCCTGAAAGAGTTCATGGTCAGGAATACATACATCTATCCACCTGAGTTCTCGATGAGAATCATATCTGATATTTTCAGGTACACTGCGGAAAAGATGCCAAAATTCAATTCGATCAGCATTTCCGGGTATCATATGCAGGAAGCCGGGGCCACTTGCGATTTAGAGCTTGCCTATACACTTGCTGACGGACTCGAATATCTTCGGGCAGGGATAAATGCAGGATTAAGTATCGATGCTTTTGCTCCGAGGCTGTCATTTTTCTGGGCTATCGGGATGAATCATTTCATGGAAATTGCAAAAATGAGAGCCGCAAGGATGCTGTGGGCCAAAATAGTCAGCCGCTTCAATCCGACAAATCCAAAATCACTCGCTCTCAGGACGCATTGTCAGACATCGGGATGGAGTCTGACAGAGCAGGATCCTTTTAATAATGTAGGAAGGACGTGCGTAGAAGCGATGGCCGCAGTGCTTGGTCATACACAGAGTCTTCATACAAATGCTCTCGATGAAGCACTTGCCCTTCCAACAGATTTCTCTGCCAGGATCGCCAGGAACACTCAAATATATATTCAAAACGAAACTAATATCTGCAAGGCTATCGATCCCTGGGCAGGATCATATTATGTCGAATCGCTGACTCATGAGATAGCCAGAAGAGCCTGGGAACATATTGAAGAGATTGAGAACCTTGGAGGAATGGCGAAGGCTATCAAATCGGGAGTACCCAAGATGCGGATAGAAGAGGCAGCAGCACGTGCACAGGCACGTATAGACTCAGGCCGGCAGATAATTGTTGGCAATAACAAGTACAGGCCCGAGAAGGAAGAGTTGTTGGAAACACTTGAAGTTGACAACACTGCGGTTCGTGATTCACAGATTAAAAGGCTTGCAGAACTGAAAGCAGGAAGGAACGAAAAAGAGTGCCGGGTCGCTCTTGATGCGTTGACAAAGTGTGTTCAGACCAGGGAGGGGAATCTTCTTGACCTGGCTGTTGAGGCTGCTTCGAAAAGAGCAAGCCTTGGCGAAATATCTTATGCATGTGAAAAAATTACTGGGAGGTATAAAGCAGTGATAAGAACAATATCAGGGGTTTATTCATCAGAGTACAAATCAGACAAGGACTTTGACGATGCAAGGGCGCTGGTAAAGCGATTTGCGGAAAAAGAGGGCCGTCAGCCCAGAATAATGATCGTAAAAATGGGTCAGGATGGACACGACCGTGGAGCAAAAGTGGTCTCAACAGGATATGCCGACATCGGTTTCGATGTGGATATAGGTCCGCTTTTCCAGACTCCATCCGAGGCTGCACGACAGGCTGTCGAAAACGATGTCCATATACTGGGGGTTTCCAGTCTGGCAGCAGGCCATAAAACACTTATTCCGCAGGTAATTAGCGAACTTAAAAAACTGGGAAGAGAAGACATCCTCGTTATTGCAGGAGGTGTAATACCCCCTCAGGATTACCAGTTCCTTTACGAAACAGGAGTGGCTGCCATATTCGGACCGGGTACTTCTGTTTCAAAAGCTGCAAAACAAATTCTTGAAATACTTATTCATGCCTTTGAATAAAAAAATTTTAAATTGCATTTGCAAAACAAATAGTATGAAAATCCTGTTGCTATTTATTTTATCTGTTTCGCTTTTTCAAACCGGATGCTCGACAACCAGAAAAACAGGCACAGGAACAACTTCATTCCCTGAAAGCACTCACTTGGCAATAAACGAAACGCCTGTAAACTTTTATGAGCAGTCAACATGGCTTCTTGGATATATAAATCCGGTACAGATGCATAATCCTCCGCATTCGGAGTGGTACAGGAAAGGCTACGATGAATACCAATATGACCGGGATATTGTTAATAAATTAACAGAAATTGATAAAGATGAACTGACAATTATAATCGTTTTGGGGACATGGTGCCCGGATAGCAGAAGAGAAGTTCCCCGGTTTATGCGAATTCTCGACATATGGGAATTCCCTGCTGGCAAGGTGGAATTTATCGGAGTCGATAATGCAAAACTTTCTCCTGTCGGGGAATATGATAAGCTTAATATAGAAAGAGTGCCTACTTTTATCATTTACAGAAATAATATTGAAGCCGGACGCATCATTGAAAATCCTTTAACGTCTTTAGAACAGGATATGATAAATATCTTAACCAGGAATGAATAATAAAAACTATAAGTGTCATGGAAGATTTCACAACTAACACAACGCAAAGCTCAGGGCAGGAAACAAAACAGCCAACAGGTCAGAATCTTGGTATTGCAGCCTTGATAACAGCAATAGTCACATTTGTAATTGCCGTAATTCCATGTCTCGGTCTTATTGCAATAATACCCGGAATTATTGCCATAGTTCTGGCAGGTGTCGGCCTTTCGCAGGCTTCAAGAAACAACGCGCCACGCGGAGTATTGGTTGCCGGAATGATAATCGCAGTTATCGCATCACTTATTTCCCTGTCGCAGATTTTTATCGCCGGCGAGGTTGCAAGGAAAGCTCAAAACAAATTTCCGGAAAAAATGGAAAACATCTTTAAAGATGTCAAACGGGATGTACTTAAAGATCTTGAAGACGCCAACATTTCAATTAAAATAGAAAGTAACGGGAACAAAGTGGAAATAAACGCTACCACCGATAAAAAAGACCGCATCGAAACACTCGAAAACCTGGAGAAGGCAAAGACACAAGCAGATGACTCTTTACAAAAGGAAAAGTAAACAAGAGTTTAAGCATCCTGTAAACCTCAGAAATGAGCCTTATATCATAATAAACATTGTCTTAGCCGGAGTAATTTTTTTGATCTTCTTTTACGCCGGCTTTTTCTCTCCTGATACAGGTAATTATCCTTTAGTCTGCATTCATGAAAAACTAACAGGCGAACAGTGTGTTTCGTGCGGATTGTCACATAGTTTTTCTCTGATAATCAGGGGAAGGATATCAGAAGCAGCAGAGCGGAACATTTACGGATTGAGGGTGTTCCTGTTCTTTGTCCTGCAACTTATGATGAGATTAGCCTTTTCAGTGTTTTACTTCAGATACCCCGATACACGTAAACATCTGATATTATTGGATATATCCGGATCAACAATCATTTTCCTGATTGTCTTTTTGCCATTCATTTCACGGATTTTTTAATCCAGATCATTCAGCAGATCATAAAGCAGAGCGCTTTCAAAACCCTTTGACAAACCATACCGGAGAAGCTTCCCTTTCAGATCATAACGGTTTTTAGCTTTGATCACCCTGCGATGAGATATCAGAATATCTTCCAGAGTATTTCTGTATTGCTCATAATCAATCGAATCGAGGGCTGCCCTGATGGTTTCAGCAGGTATCGATTTAGCCTTCAGATGAGCTGAGATCTTTACCCTGCCCCACTTATTATGTTTGAACCTGTCTTTTACAAAGGCTGATGAATACCTTTCTTCATCAATGAACTTTTCTTTAACAAGTGCAGAGATGATCCTTTCAACATCATTGCTGCCTATTTTCCATGAGATAAGCTTTTCTCTGATATCATTGCAACAGTATTCCCTTTGTGAACAGAGAGCCATCGATTTTGACAGTGCCGTTTTGAAAAGCTCACCCTCAGCCATTTTTTATTGCCTTAATTATTCTGTCCTTGCCATTAATATCTTTTACTATCTCCAAACCTGAATAACCGTCCGATCCCAGGAGTAAAAGAGCAGGGTCTCCCATTGCCTCATTGATCTCCAGGTATAATTTTCCTCCGGGCAATAATGCCCATTTTGCCATTTCAGCTATTGCACGGTAATATAACAAGGGATCATCATCCGGTACAAACAAAGCTTCATGCGGTTCATAATCAAGTACGTTCTTATGCATAAACCGCTTCTCTGAATTTCTTACATAGGGTGGATTGCTAATTATAATATCAGCTTTATTGATATCTCCCGGCTTTAACTTGAAAACATCGGCAGGCAAAAATGAGATATTTACATTATTATGCCCGGCATTCTCAGCTGCCGTATTAAGGGCTTCTTCAGAATTGTCAAAGGCAATAATTTCCGATCCGGGAAGATTCACGGCAAGTGCAATGGCAATGCATCCTGACCCTGTGCCAATATCAATTATCCTTCCGTTGAACCCACGGTTTTCCCTGATCACAAGATCAACCAGTTCCTCAGTTTCCTGCCTTGGAATTAAGGTATTACTGTTAACTTTTATCAGGCAGCCGTAAAATGTGGTTTCTCCAAAGATATACTGGACAGGCCTCCCCTTTTTTAATTCTTTACAGATCGATATGACCTTTTCTTCAACTTCCCTGTTCATGGCGACTCCGTTTTCAGCAATAAAATGCAACTTTTCAATGCCGAAAATCGTATAAATAATAATGTGGGTAATTGAATTAATCTCCCCGGCAGGATAGGTTTCGCTAAGTTCCTTTGCAAGATAATTCCTGATATCTTTAATTGTTCGTAAATTCACAGTCATAATCCAAAGATAACATTTTAGGTCAGATGCGGGAGCAAGATGATATTATATTTATGAAAAGATGCCTCGAGCTTGCAGCAAAAGCAGAAGGAATGACTTACCCGAATCCACTTGCTGGTTCGGTTATAGTTCATAATGGCACGATCGCAGGTGAAGGGTACCACATTAAAGCAGGTGGTCCTCATGCTGAAGTTATTGCAATTAATTCAGTCGGCGATAAAAGAAATCTCAGGACCTCTTCAATTTATGTTAATCTTGAACCATGCTCTCACTTCGGTAAAACCCCGCCATGCACCGATCTGATTATTTCATCGCGGATACCAAGAGTTGTGGCAGGAGCCATCGATACAAGCGATAAAGTATCGGGAAAGGGACTAGCCAGCCTTCGTGATGCAGGATGCGAGGTTATTTCCGGTGTTCTGAATGAAGAATGCAGATACCTTAACAGGAGATTTTTTACTTTTCATGAGAAAAGAAGACCATATATCACACTTAAATGGGCTCAGAGTTCCGACGGATTTCTGGATATAATAAGGCATGAAGGCTACAGCGTTGAACCTAACTGGATAACAGGCAAGCCGGAAAAGGTACTGGTTCATAAATGGAGGGCGGCAGAGCAGGCAATACTTATCGGGGCAGGAACGGCAAGATCTGACAATCCGAGGCTTAATGTGAGAGAATGGAGCGGTAATGATCCTATAAGGATAATATTAACCGGATCAGGCATTTTGCCGGATAAGCTGGCTTTAAATGATCCTCCCGGGAATTGCATAATTTTCACTCATTACCCTCACAAAATTAATTATAAGAGCATTGATGTGGTTGAGCTGAACAAAGAGGGAACTGCTGCCGGGCAAATATCGGAGTACCTTTTCAAATCGGGTATTCAATCACTTTTTATTGAAGGCGGATTGAATTTGCTTGAACATTTTATTTCAACAGGTTTCTGGGATGAAGCCAGGGTTTTTTACGGAAAAATCCCATTTAAAGATGGTATCAGAGCTCCTGAAATTAATGGGGAAATTATATCACAGACAGGTTTCAGTCAAAGCTTACTCAAAGTTTTTGTGAACAACTGATTTGCTTCATGAACCTTCTGAGCAATCTGTAGTAAACAGGCTTTTGTTGTATGATTTCCTGCTTCAGTTTCAGATTTTTGCTATCCTGCGGGGGTCATCTATCCAACCCTTGTTTTTAGTAAGAGCAGTAATAACCTCTTCGGGTGTCATGGCTATCTCCCATATTCCTTTATGTTCGTTTCTTAAAAAATGACCGGAAATCATATGTTCAAGAAAATCGATAAAGGAGTTGTAGAAGTTCAGTGTATTCAGTATTACTACAGGCCCTTTGAACAGGCCAAGCTGCTTAAGAGTTATTGCCTCAGTCAATTCTTCCAGGGTTCCGATGCCTCCCGGCAAAGCAACAACGGCATCAGCCCTGGCAAACATATTCCTTTTTCTTTCACCCATATCTGTTGTTACGATCATCTCTTTAACCTGAGGGTGACCCCATCCTTCATCGTTCATGAATGAAGGTATAACACCGGTGATTGTGCCGCTGTTCTCCAGAACGGCATCGGCAAGTATACCCATAAGACCAATACCTCCGCCTCCATAAATCACATTCATCTTTGCCCTGGCAAATAATGCACCTAGTTCGGCAGCATCTGCCGTATACCTTCTGTCAATCCTGCTGCTCGAAGCAGCAAACACACATACTGTCATAATTATCAGAATACCCTCCATCCCCACGTGAGGAGAGTTGTAAACATCAATTAATCATTAGTTCCTGATTACGGAATTTAGGAGTATTATTCAAACAAGGGCATTAAGTTTGGCTACAAAATTACTCTTGGGAACTGCACCAACCTGTTTATCAGCCACTTTACCATCTTTGAAGAAAAGCACTGTGGGGATGTTTCTGATTCCAAACTTTGCAGCTACAGAGGGGCTGTTGTCAACATCACATTTTACTACAACAGCCTTTTCTGAATACTCCCTGGAAATCTCTTCAATAATAGGGGCAATCATCCTGCATGGGCCGCACCACTCAGCCCAAAAATCAACAACAACAGGTCTGTCCGACTTGAGCACCACCTCGTCAAAGTTGTTGTCATTTACTTCTAATGCCATGGTATAAAGTGTTTTAGAGTTAATAAATTTTCTGATGCCCGCAAAGGTAGCTAATTAACTTTATATTCAATAGCCGGATGGTCTTCGAGATAGGAAATCAGTTCATTGTTCAGCCTGACACGCATTGTTCTTGAAAACATGGGAAGTGAGATTTTATCTTCAGTATCGTAAAATAAAAACCTGAGTTCAGTTTCTCCCTTGTTTTCTCCTATCATTTCCATAAGCTCACTTATCATCTCTTTATTTATGTTTTCAGGATCGATTTTCAGTGTGACCGATTTAATAAGTTCATCTTTAACACTCGACAGAAGGTTAATGGTCTTGATATGAAATTCAAGCTCATCGTCCCTGAATTTCCTTTTCTGAACCCTCCCTTTTATAAGAAGGTAGTAACCGGTGAAGAAGAATTTACTGTTTTCAAGATACTCTTTGTCAAACAGAATGAACCTGAATGAATCAGTATAGTCCTGGAGCGTTATTGATCCGTATGGCTTGCCGTTTTTACCGATACCGTTTTTAGTGTCGGTTACCATTCCTGCCACAACCACGTCCCTGTCGAGCCAGTCACGGAGATTTTGAAGATCGGCAAGTGTAGCCGTTGCGAAAGTGTTGATTTCCAGCTTGAAATCGTCAAGAGGATGAGAGGAAAGATATATACCTATTACTTCTTTTTCGCGGTTAAGCTTTTCCAGCTTGGGCCAGTCGGGGCAAGCTACGGGTTCAGGTTTAATGACATCGAATCCGCCGGATTCTCCGAAAAGGGTCAGCTTGCTGGCACTTTTCAATGTCTTTGCATTATTCCCGTACCTTATCAGGCTTTCAATAAAGCTTGATCCTTTTGTATCAAGGGAGAAATATTGAGCTCTTGTGATATCCTGAAAACAATCAAATGCTCCTGCAACCGCCATTGCCTCAAGATTCTTCTTGTTAAGTGAATTAAGATTTACTCTCTCAACCAGATCATAAATACTTTTAAAGATGCCGTTTTTTTCTCTCTCTTCTATTAATTGAAGAACAGCGCTTTCACCTACTCCCTTGATGGCTCCCAATCCAAACCGTATGTTCCCATCCTTGTTTACTGTAAATTTAACATCACTCTCATTAACATCCGGTCCCAGCACTTCCATACCCATCCTGCGTGTCTCATCCATGAAAGTTGTGATCTTTTTTATATCACTAATGTTCCTGCTCAGTACGGCAGCCATATACTCGGCAGGGTAGTTAGCTTTGAGGTAGCCGGTCTGGAAAGCTACCATGGCATAACAGGTTGAGTGCGATTTATTAAAAGCATACTGGGCAAAAGCTTCCCAATCGGACCAGATTTTTGTAACAATGCTTTCATCATGTCCCTTCTGTTTACATCCCTCAAGAAACTTAAGCTTCATTTCATCCATTATCGATCTTTTCTTTTTCCCCATAGCTTTTCTCAGGGAATCAGCTTCTCCCTTGGTAAATCCGGCAAGCTCCTGCGATAACAGCATGACCTGCTCCTGGTAAACAGTTATCCCGTAAGTGTCATTGAGATATTTATCCATCACCGGCAGGGGTGAGTCTGTCTTTTCTGATCCATTCTTTCTCCTGATGAACTTCGGGATATATTCCATCGGGCCGGGTCTGTAGAGGGCATTCATGGCGATGAGATCGGCAAGTCGGTTTGGTTTAAGTTCGCGCAGGTATCTTTTCATCCCGGTCGATTCAAACTGGAAAATGCCTGTTGTTTCTCCATTACTGAAGAGTTCAAAGGTTTTCCTGTCGTCAAGCGGCAGATTCTCAATATCTATTTCAACACCTTTTGATTTTTTTATATTGGCTGCAGCATCCTTGATTATCGACAATGTCTTCAATCCGAGAAAATCCATCTTAAGCAGACCTACCGACCCGACATGGCTGCCATCATACTGTGTTGCATAAAGGTCTGTATCTTTTGCTGTGCAAAGCGGAACATAATTATCGAGAGGATCTTTCCCGATTATTATTCCACAGGCATGCACGCCGGTCTGCCTTACCGATCCTTCAAGCACTTCGGCATATTTCAGAGTCTGTGCAATAAGTTTATTGGATGATTCTTTTTCCCTGGCAAGTTCGGGCACCTCTGCATAAGCCTGGGCAAGTGTTACCCCTGGCCTCTCGGGAACCATTTTGGCCAGACGGTCGGCATCAGCCAGCGGGAGCTTCTGAACCCTGGCAACATCCCTGATGGCCATTTTTGCTGCCATGGTACCAAATGTAATAATATGGGCAACTTTGTCATGGCCATATTTTTTAACAACATATTTCAATACAGATTCTCTTCCGTCTTCATCAAAATCTATATCAATGTCAGGCTGTGAAATACGGTCAGGATTCAGGAAACGCTCAAAAAGGAGGTCATATTTTATTGGATCTATATCGGTAATCCTCAGGCAGTATGCTACTGCCGAACCGGCAGCAGATCCTCTTCCGGGCCCGACCGAAACAGACATTTCCCTTGCTGCCCTCAGGAAATCCTGAACTATAAGGAAGTACCCGGGGAATCCCATTTTAGCAATGGTCTGCAGTTCAAAGTCGATACGCTCAGTCTGTTCCTTTGTAAGAGTTCCCCATCTCTCTTTGGCACCCTTATAGGTCAGATAACGCAGATACTCATCTTTATCTTTATATCCGGCCGGCAGTTCAAAGTCAGGCATTATGGGATCATGATCAAGCTTATATTTTTCTATCTTAGAAACAAGACCGGTAACATTATCTATCGCTTCGGGAATATCACTGAAGATGTCAAGCATTTCATTCTCACTCTTCAGGTATTCCTGCTTAGAGTACCTGAGCCTGTCAGGATCGTCAATATCCTTTGCGGTGTTGATACATATCAGCCGGTCGTGGGCTTCCGCATCTTCCGCATTGATGAAATGGACATCATTTGAAGCAATAATTTTTACGTTGAATTTGGCAGCAAGTCTCTTAAACTCCGCGATCACAGTTTGCTGCTTGGGGAAGACAGTCATGTCTGCATCCGGATCATATGTTTCATGACGTTGTATTTCGAGATAGAAATCCTCTCCAAAGATATCCAGGTAGCTTTGAAGTGCTTCTTCTGCTCCCTTCAGGCTCCCATTGAGGATTTCATCCTGGATCTCCCCGGCCAGGCAGGCTGATGAGGCAATAAGTCCCTCTTTATATTCCCTGAGCAGTTCCTTGTCTACACGAGGTTTATAATAAAATCCTTTTATCCAGGCTGTTGAAACAAGCTTGATAAGGTTTTTATAACCCTTCAGGTTTTTTGCAAGAAGGATGAGATGATCGCCTGAGCGATCCTCTTTTCCTGACACTTCGGCTATTGATCGTTTTGCCACATAGATTTCACAACCGATTACCGGTTTTATTCCCTTTCTTGTTGCTGTCGCATGGAACTCTTTAACGCCAAACATATTGCCATGATCCGTTATGGCAACAGCTTCCATCCCCAGTGACTTCACCTTATCGATCAGCGAAGTGATATTGGAGGCTCCGTCAAGTATAGAGTACTGAGTATGAACGTGTAAATGAGAAAAAGCAGTCATAGATGGAGAGAAAAAAGATATTTTGGACCGGTACACAAAAATAGGCAAAAATGAATAATAAGTTGCAGTTGTTGATAACTGGTTAATGAACTGCACTTTTTTGGACTTTGAAATGTTTTTATTCGAAACAGATCGGTATTAATAAAAATATAATATTTTTGCACAATATTGCTTTGAATCGTTAAGGACAGTAGAAGGAATTGAGAAGATTCCATTTGTTTAAATAATAACCTAAACTGAAAGTTATGAAAAAACTTTTATTACTATTTTTTGTTCTTTGTGGTTATCTGCTATCTCTAAATGGTCAGCAGAGAACAATCACAGGTACCGTGACCGGAGATGAAGATGGTCAGCCTGTTATTGGAGCCACGGTAATCATTAAAGGAACTTCTGTGGGAACTGCCACTGATGTTAACGGTAAGTATCAGATTTCAGCTGCCACAGGATCGGTCCTTGAATTCAGGTTTGTCGGTATGAAGACAAAGGAGGTCGTTATTGGTACTTCCAACGTTATTGATGTCACCCTTGAATATGAGCTTATGGGTGTTGATGAAGTTGTGGTGGTAGGATATGGTTCTGCTATCAAAAGGACTGTATCAGGCTCAATCACAAAAGTAGACACAAAGGGACTGGCTGAAACGCCAACGGTAAGTTTTGAGTCGGCCATTCAGGGAAAGAGTGCCGGAGTTTTCATAGAGCAGGCCAGCGGTAAACTGGGGGAATCAGTAAAAATGAGAATCAGGGGATCATCCTCTGTGTCAGCTGATAACCAGCCTTTATATGTTGTTGATGGCGTTCCGATAACAGCAACTAATTTTAGTAATGCCAACAACCAGCCTACAAGTCCGCTTGCCGACCTGGCAATGTCGGATGTTGAATCGATACAGGTCCTGAAAGATGCTTCTGCAGCCGCGATTTACGGTTCAAGAGCTTCAAACGGTGTGGTAATAATTACTACAAAGAAAGGAAAACAGGGAGCCACAAAATTCAATATCGATTATACCACTGGTATAAGCGAACCCAGTCGTCTTGTAAAATGGCTCAATGCCGCTCAGTACCTTGAGATTTTCAACGAATCGATGGAAAATGTTTCTGATGAAGATGGTTATGTCTGGGGATGGCTGCCCAAAGAGGATATATGGGATATTTTTGTTCCACGCTGGAACGAAGGGTATGATACTGACTGGCAGAAGGAAGCATTCCAGAAAGGATCATTAAACAGGATCAATGTTTCCGCAACAGGAGGTAATGAACGCACAACTTTCTACTCAGGATTAAGTTATGATAATACTGTCGGAATTCTCCGCGGCAATAGTATGAACAAGCTCAGCGGCCGGCTCAATCTTGATCAGAAAGCAACTGACAGACTGACCTTCGGACTTCAGATGAACCTGATAAGAAATCAGATGGACAGAGTGGAAAACGATAATGCTTTTGCTACCCCTCTTCAGCTTGTTGCACAGGCTCCTGTTACTCCGGTGTATGATCCTGATACGGGTGAACTTAATACTGAGACGATTTATTATAATGGTCTTATTTCATTGAGAGATGCTTTTAACAATCAGACAGTTTTCAGGTCACTAGCTAATGCATATGTATCTTATAACATCTTAAAAGATCTCTCTTTCAGGTCTGAATTCGGATCAGATATTATGGATCTCCGTGAAAAGAACTTCTGGGGACGACTGACAATTGGTGCCGGCCCTGCAGGTGAAGCTCAAAACCGCTCAGTGAGAGTTGTAAACTACAACTGGGAAAACTACTTTACTTATTCAAAAACATTCAATGTTCATGATGTTAATATGATTGCCGGTATGTCATATCAGGAATCCAACACAACCGGTTCGAATATTGAAGGGAAAGGATTTCCCACAGACGATTTTAATAATATTGCCAATGCTGCTGAAGCTACCGCATTCTCAAGCTGGGATGAAGGGCACAGCTATCTCTCATATTTTGCCAGGGGTAACTACAAATTAAACCAGAAATACCTTTTTACATTAAGCGGCAGGATCGACGGATCTTCCCGTTTCGGAGTTGATAACAGGTACGGTTTCTTTCCCGCAGCCTCTGTAGGATGGATCATTTCAGAAGAGAACTTCATGACGGGTATTAAAAATATCGTTGGTTACCTTAAACTGCGTGCCAGTTACGGGATAACAGGAAACTCAGGAATTCCCGATTATGCACATCTTGCTCTCTATTCTGGCGAGAATTATGCAGGAAGAAACGCACTTCAGCCAACTCAACTTCAGAGCCGTGAACTGGGATGGGAGAATACGGCACAGACCGATATTGGTCTTGATTTCGGATTTTTACGCAATAGACTTACAGGTGAAATAGACCTCTATTATAAGAAAACGACAGATCTTCTTCTTTACAGAACACTTCCTTCTACTTCTGGTTTTACCGGGGTCTGGAGCAATGTGGGAGAACTTGAGAACAAAGGTCTTGAGTTCGCCCTGCGTTCAAACAACATGGTAGGGGAATTTAAATGGACAACTGATTTCAATATTTCTTTTAACAGGAATAAGGTTCTTAGTATTAACGGACCCGAGATAACTCCGAACGGGGTTAATTATGTTATAGAAGGCCAGCCGATCGGTGTGTTCAAGATGAGAAAATATGCCGGTGTTGATCCCGCTAATGGCGATGCAATTTACTATCTGAATGCGACAAGCAGTGAAACAACCAATAATTATAACCTTGCGCAGGAGATAATAGTCGGATCTCCAAATCCAGACTTTACGGGAGGTTTGAACAACTCTCTGGAATATAAGGGTCTTGATCTCAATGTCCTTATCAGTTTTGTTTACGGTAATAAGGTATTTAACGGAGGAGGAAGATATCAGTCAGCCAATGCCGACTGGTTCGATAACCAGACAGTTGATCAGATGAACAGGTGGCAAAAACCTGGTGATATTACCGATGTACCACAGGCCAGGCTTGGTGATGGAAATGGAACAAATAACTCCAGCCGTTATCTTTCTGATGCTTCCTATATGAGACTAAGAAATATTAACCTCGGCTATAATCTGCCATCAGGGCTTGTAAAAAAAATGACATTGACCTCAATGAGAATATATATAGGAGTTCAGAACCTTTATACACTTACAAACTATAAAGGGTGGGATCCTGAGGTTAACTATACTGGTACCGGGCGATCAACTCAGAATACAAATATTATTCAGGGGTATGATTTCTATACGGTACCACAGGCCAGGACATACACTCTTGGGTTAAATCTCTCATTTTAACTTTAAACTCTCACTATCATGAAAAAGATATTATTTCAAAGTAAAAAATGGTCACTGATAATTCCTGCTTTTCTTTTGCTTTTTGCATGCGATGAAAAGCTCGATCTTAAGCCTTCCCAGTCTATTGATGCTTCAATAGCTCTAACTACTGCTGAAAATATTAAGACAACACTTGTAGGAGCTTATCTCGAAGCAAGAAGTTCAAGTCTCTTTGGTTCTCAGTTCAATGAGTTCAGCGAGCTGTATGCTGCAACTACTGACCTCACTTTTATCGGGACATATGCCCAGCCAAGAGAGTTTGTCAGGAAAGAAGTAACAGTTACCAACAGTTATGTTGAAAACACATGGATTGATGCATATAGTCTGATAAATATCTGCAACAACCTGCTTGATGCAGCAACCCTTGCCATACTTGAACCGGGAGAAGAACGTGAACTTGTCGAAGGCGAAGCTAAATTCCTTCGCGGATGGGTCCTGTTCGAAATGACAAAATTTTATGGATTGCCCTATCAACCCGGCGGTAATAACACTCAGATGGGAGTTCCTATTGTACTTACTCCGACCAAAGACGTCGAAGATGCAGTAGATGTAGCCAGGAGCAGTGTTCAGGAGTGTTATAATCAGGCTGTTGCTGACCTTTCTGATGCCCGTGACCTGCTGCCCGAAGATAACGGAGTGTTTGCTTCAACCTATGCGGCAAGCGCTATCCTTGCAAGATTATATCTTCAGCAGGGTAACTATGTAAATGCTGCAACAGAAGCAAACAGGGTTATTGAAAGCGGTCTTTTCGGTCTTACCCCCAATCCTCTGCAGACTTTTAATATAAAAGGGAGCTCACCTGAAGTTATCTTTGCACTTCAGAACAATGTCGCTTCAAATTCACCCTGGCTTACAGTGATGTATGCATCACTTAATGGAATGGGCCGGGGCGACTATGATATCCAGCCAGGATTCCTTACCAGATTTAATCCAGCCGACCTGAGAGGTATGCTTCAAACTGAAACACAGCCTTCTTTTACAATAGCCAATATTAATAAGATGTATTATATTGGTGTCGGCACTATCCTGAATAACGGAGGAATAAACACTTCAAAATGGGGTGACTACTATGCAAATATACCTTTGATCAGACTGGCAGAGATGTACCTGATCAGGGCAGAAGCCAACTTTGAGAAGGGCGGATCACAAACAGGACCCAATACTCCGACGCAGGACATCAACATAGTAAGGGCAAGATCACTTGCACCGGAATACATTGATCCGGTTACCCAGGCGCAGATCAGGGATGAACGTTACTTTGAACTATGCTGGGAAGGCCACAGGCTTCACGACCTGAAGAGATGGAACTCCAATATTGGTATTTATCCCTATAATGCAGGCAATCTTATCCTTCCAATCCCCTTCAGGGAGATGGAGGTAAATAAGCTTTTAGTTCAGAACCCATGGTATCTTGGGGGATGAAAATGGGCTTGCTTGTCATTTAATAATTTGATTGCTTAATGAATAAAATTTCACTATCTTTGCACCCACAATTTTAAAAAAAGGATTTAAAAAGCGTAAGAATTTAATGGCAGTTAAAATCAGATTAGCTAGGAAAGGCCGTAAGAAACTGGCCTACTACCACATAGTGGTAGCTGATAGCAGGTCGCCACGGGATGGCAGATATATTGAAAAGATCGGGATGTATAATCCGATCACTAATCCGGCCACTATAGAAATTAATTTCGATAAGGCACTGGGTTGGCTGCATGATGGCGCGATACCTACTGAAACATGCAGGGCTATCCTTTCGTACAAGGGTGTACTTATGAAAAAGCATCTTCTTGAAGGTGTCAGAAAAGGTGCATTTGATGAAACAGAAGCTGAAAAGCGTTTTGAGGCATGGATGAAGCAAAACGAAGCAAAAATTGAAGCCAAGAGGTCTGGTCTTGAGAAATCCGAGGACGATGAACTCGGGAAACGCCTTATAGTCGAGAAAAAGATTAATGAGGCCAGAGCAGCAAAACTGGCAAAAAGACAGGCTGAGCTGGCAGCAAAGGATGAAGCCGAAAACCAGCCGGAAATTGTAGCGGAAGAATCTGCTTCACCTGAAGATGTTGATGAAAAACCGGTAACGGATGAAACTCCTGCCGAACCAGTTTCAGAAGATAAAGCCGGGGAATAAATGAAAAGTCATAAGGATCATCGATCCAATGGCTCACAGGGGTAACATACTGTTAGGGAGAATAGGCAAAGTCCATGGCTTTGAAGGAGCCGTAACGGTTAAGCTGGAAAAGATATTTTACGGAAATTTACCTGAAATGGAAACGGTCTTCCTGGAAATAGAAGGAAGAGCGGTTCCATTTTTTATTTCATGGTTGGAATATGGCGGAGGTAATGTCCTGAAACTTAAATTTGAAGGGTACAATTCAATAGAAAAGATTAGTGAATTCACCGGTTGCCGTGTATTCCTGACATCGGATCCGGAAAACACCGCTGCAACAATCAATATCATGGATCTTAAAGACTATAAAGTTATTTTGCAGGATAATACACCTCTTGGGATAATAACAGAAATAATTCAAAACCCGGGACAGTGGCTGATTACAATAATTTCACCGGATAAAAAGGAAATTCTTATCCCTTTTCATGACGATTTCATTCTTAAGATCAATCATTCAAAAAAAACTATTCTTATGGATCTCCCTGAGGGATTAACCGAAATTAATTGATCGTGCAGCATTTTTAAAAATTCCATGTCTTTGGATAAGTAAAATCATTTAATTAAATACAAATCAAAATGAAAAGAGCAACGTTTTCTACTCTGTTTTTAACTGCATTAATTCTAACGTCAGGATTTTGCCAGGGACAGTCAGTGGCAAAAGAAACCAGGGATGTCAGGAATTTCACTAAAGTCAGCTTTGGTGTGGCCGGTAACCTGTACATTAATCTTGGTCCTGAATATCGGGTAGTCATGGAAGGCAACAGAAGAACACTGGACGAAATTAAAACTGAAGTTTCAGGGGGTAGACTGATCATCAGAAGAGATAACTGGAGATTTTCAACTAACGACGAGAGGGTGACAATAAACATTACGATGCCGGAAATTGAAGGATTGAGTGTTTCGGGCTCGGGTAAAGCTGAAATAGTTGATTTTGTAAAATCCGATGACCTTAATCTGAGTGTGAGTGGCAGCGGGAAACTTTTAACCAGAAAGATTGAAATAGATGATCTTAACTGCGGAATTTCCGGATCAGGCGATATTATTCTGAGTGAAAGTGGTACTGTTGACCGGGCAACTATATCCATTAGCGGATCAGGAGGCTTTCAGGGTGAACCGGTTGAGATAGATCATCTCAAAGTGAGCGTTTCAGGAAGCGGGAACTGTTATTGCAAAGTTGGCGACTCACTTGATGCAAGCATTTCGGGAAGCGGCAATGTAACGTATCTTGGTAATCCACGCCTAAATGCCAGGGTTTCGGGATCCGGAAGGGTAAGGAGTAAATAACCGGCTATTCCCTGATAATTTTTATTGTTCCGTTATTTTCTGCTCTTATGATTGATGAAGGAGGATTTTTTCCTCTTTCATTCTGACGATGTTTTACAACATAATCAACAGATCCAATTATCTTATCATCTATCTCTTTAAAATTTGCAGGAAAAGGTTTCCCGCTTAGATTAGCTGATGTTGAGATAATTGGTTTTCTGAACCTGGTTATCAGTTCATTGCAGAAGTCATCCATACATATCCTGATACCCACTGAGCCATCTTCATTACAGACTCCGGGAGCGAGTTTCATTCCTTCCTGATAAATTATTGTCAGGGGCTTATCGGTGACTTCCATAAGCTCCTTTGCTGTTTCAGGAATATTACTGACATACCTTTGAAGCATCGCATATCCGTTAACGAGGATTATAAGACTTTTGCTATCTTTCCGTTGCTTGATTTTGAATACCTTCTCAACAGCGTGCCTGCTTGTGGCATCGCACCCAAGTCCCCAGACTGTATCTGTCGGGTAGAGGATCACTCCCCCTTCCCTCAGGATTTTCAAGGCCTCTCTCAGATCTTCCTTAAAGTCCATTTATTCGACTTACTAATTCAGATTTAATTAAAAATTCTCCTTTCATTAATCCCTGACCCCTTCAACCCTTCAACCCTTAAACCCTTCAACCTTTCAACCCTTCAACCTTTATGCCTTTATGCCTTTTCAACCTAAAATATCAGTTTCAGCCTCTTTATCCTCTCCTTCATTTCATTAACTACTTCTGCTTCCTTTTCGATAGTATCTGCCTCGAAGGTTACCGAAAACCGGATAAATTTTCCGGCATCATCCCAGGGAACAGTGGAGATCAACGATTCACGGATCAGAAATTCCGAGAATTCTGATGCTGAATTGAACAATTTACCATTTTCAGTACCTGACGGAGCCTTTACATAGCAATAAAATGATCCTTTTGGTTTTTTTGCATTAAATCCCAGGTCCTTTAGTGCATCGACAAGCAGGTCGAACCTCCTGGAATATTTTTGAACTGTTCTGTCAGTTATTTCTGTATGGTTCAATCCCTGGACAGCAGCCTTCTGTATCGCTCTAAACTGCCCTGAATCAGTATTGTCTTTCACGGATGCATAAGCTTTGATTGCTTTTTTATCGCCGCAAATAAAACCTATCCTCCATCCGGTCATATTAAAAGCCTTTGATAATGAATGTACTTCCAGTCCAACATCCATTGCTCCATCAACAGAAAGAAAACTGAGTGGCTTAAATCCGTCGTATGTTAAAGCGCCATAAGCTGAATCATGTACCACGATAATATTATTTTTTGCTGCAAAGGCAGCAACCTCTTTAAAGAATTCAGTATTGGCCACAGCCCCGGTTGGATTATTTGGGTAATTAATGTACAATAGCTTTGCTCTGTTTAATAATGTTTTAGGGATCGTACTTAAATCGGGCAGAAATGAATTTGATTCGTACAATGGCAGGTTATAAACTTCGCCGCCAAGATATTTTGTATAGGTTGCAGTAACGGGATAACCGGGGACAGTTGTAAGCAGAACATCACCAGGATTGATAAAACAGATCGGAAGCAGGGCAAGTATCGGTTTTGATCCTATACCATGGATTATATTTTCTGACGGGATTAAGTCAGAAAGGCCATAGACTTTTTCGAGATAGCGGGCAGCGGCTTCCTGAAATTCAGGAATTCCGTTATCAGCATACCATCTGTTCTCAGGTTTTCCTGCTTCTTCCGATAATGCTTTCACTATAAGTTCATCAGCTGGCCAGTCGGGTTCTCCAACTCCCATATCAATTAGATCCAGTCCGGGATATGCCTTTTTTGCAGCCGCTTTTGCCCTTTTGATAATCTCAAATTTGTAAATCACCGTTGATTTGCCAAAGCTGGTGCCTCCGAGCCTTTCTGATATTTTATCGTCATAAAAATTAGCCATCTGTTAATTACTTTCTTTATTGCAATTGAAATTGTTTTTCCCGATAAAAATAATAAAAGAATGAATACTAATGGAATATAAATATTTGATTACATTGTTTTGGGTTGTACCTTTCATTCTTGCAAAAAGTATGTTAAATTTGAAGTAGATTCAGTTACCGGTTCTTTGCCTTTATTGCTTTTTTGAAACATATCGGTTCATTTAATATCTAAACCTATGAGCAAATACGCCTATTTAACCTGCACCCCTGAAGCACTTGTCGCTTCAATGCTTCCACCTGAAGGATTTGGAATGTATCTTTCAACCGGAACAAAAAAGAGGAACAAAAGTCAGACAATTTTTTTCGAAGTTGACCTGCCCCAGATTGAGAATCTTATTGATTTGGACAGTATGAACAAAAGGTGTGTCGCAAAGGAAGACGGAAGTCCCAAAAGTTCTGTTTATCTTTCGGTATACAGGGTACTGGAGACAATACCGCTTGCCGCTCTTAAAAGCTTATACCTCACAACTGATAATGGATGTGTTCTTGAGTTGAAGAGAACTCCTTATGACAAAAACGAAGAAATCCTGAACGCTCTTCACCTGTATCAGGAGTTGTGCCCTGTAACTCCGATGGTGGCAAGTGAACTTCCGCCATCTCACTTTCTTAAAAAACTTACCGACGGATCTACACCGATTGTTCTTCCCAAACTATTCTTTGTGGAGTTGAAGCTGGGAGAACTAGCCACAAACCCGCTCTATGGTTCAGCCGAGCATTTACCATATTCAAATATCGGACACATGAGAGACTGTCTCGAGATTCTGAAAGGTGAATATGAAAAGCATATGAAAACAGTACAGCGGATATTTTCCGGTGAGATCTTGTACAGGACTATTGAAACAGGCTTTTATGTAGGCGCAAAAGATGATATGGTCTTCTATCCTTATCCCACAATGTCAGAGCTTGAAAACATCAATTACGAGTTTTTCAGGGCTATTTAACGAAACTCTTTTTTCATTTGTATTAATCAAAAACTAGTTTAGTTTTGTACCGGCAAATTTTTATCATTTCCAAACGTTTAATTTATTTCAAATTTAATAACAGCTATCATGATTAGTAGTATTTTTTGGATTGTTCCCATATCGGCGCTCCTTGCACTGTTATTCGCCTGGATTTTTTACAGAAATATGAAAGCTCAGGACGAAGGAACTGACAGGATGAAAGAAATAGCTTTGTATGTCAGGGAAGGTGCCATGGCTTACCTTAAGCGTCAGTATACGGTTGTAGGTAAGGTATTCTTAATTCTTGTTGTTATACTGACCATACTTGCATATCTGGGAGTTCAAAATCCATTTGTACCTGTGGCTTTCCTCACAGGAGGTTTCTTTTCAGGTCTTTGCGGTTACCTGGGGATGAGAACAGCAACATATGCTTCAAACAGAACTGCATGGGCCGCTTCAAAATCACTTAATAAGGGTCTGCAGGTTGCTCTCAGGAGCGGTGCTGTTATGGGGCTGGTTGTTGTAGGTTTCGGGCTTATTGATATTGCCATCTGGTTCCTCATTCTGAATAACTGGATCTTTACTCCCGAGCATATGCAGAATGGCTTAACATTGGCTGGACTTACTTTTGTGCATTCAGGAACTACTGATCACCAGAAACTTGTAGAGATTACTGCAATCATGCTTACTTTCGGAATGGGTGCATCGACCCAGGCTCTCTTTGCCCGTGTTGGCGGAGGTATCTTTACCAAAGCTGCCGATGTTGGTGCTGACCTGGTGGGTAAAGTGGAAGCCGGCATTCCTGAAGATGATCCCCGCAACCCGGCAACAATTGCAGACAATGTAGGTGACAATGTGGGGGATGTAGCCGGTATGGGTGCAGACCTGTATGAATCTTATGCAGGCTCCATACTGGCAACAGCTGCACTTGGTGCTGCACTGCCAGCCATGGCTGGAAATATTCAGATTAAAGCGGTTATCGCACCCATGATAGTTTCTGCAATAGGTATTTTGCTTTCAATAGCAGGCGTTTATATGGTAAGAACAAAAGAATCGGCAACTCCAAAAAACCTCCTGAATGCTTTGTTACTGGGTACAGGAGGAAGCTCTGCCCTGATTCTTGTCGCACTGGCTGTTCTGGCGAATGCAGGCTGGATAACATGGGGAGTGTTTGGTTCAGTGGTTGCAGGCCTTGCAGCCGGAGTAATTATTGGTCAATCAACAGAATACTTCACATCCGACGGATATAAACCCACACAGGGAATTGCCAAACAGGCTCAGCAGGGCCCCGCCACCGTTATTATAGAGGGTATGGCAGTAGGAATGTCATCAACCTGGATACCTGTTGTTACCATCGTCGCAGGTATTGTTGCAGCATTCGGTTTTGCAGGAGGCTTCAGTGATTTTGCAAAAGGAGTGTACGGTATTGGTTTTGCTGCTGTCGGAATGCTCTCAACACTTGGAATAACTCTTGCCACCGATGCTTTCGGACCAATAGCTGATAATGCTGGAGGCAACGCCGAAATGTCGGAGCTGCCAAAAGAAGTAAGAGAAAGAACAGACGCTCTTGACGGACTCGGTAACACTACAGCTGCAACAGGAAAAGGCTTTGCAATAGGCTCCGCTGCCCTTACCGCACTTGCACTTATGGCCGCATATATGGAAGAAGTAAGACTATGGCTCGTGCGGCTTATCGATAAGACCCCGGAAGGATTTAAACAAATTGGTGACACCCTTTTCTATAATAACACAATACCGGTTGTCCAGGATGGTCAGGAGGCAATTAAGATCACTACAGCATCTATAAAGGATTTTGCTGCTGCTTATGACCTTTCCCTTTTCAATCCGGTTCTTCTCGGAGGTATTTTCATTGGAGCAATGATGGCTTTCCTCTTCAGTTCGATGAGCATGAAAGCTGTAGGAAGAGCTGCCGGTAAGATGGTAGACGAAGTGAGGCGCCAATTCAGGGAAATTCCTGGAATTATGGATGGGAAAGGGAAACCGGAATATGCAAAATGCGTGGAGATTTCAACCGCAGGTGCTCAGAAAGAGATGATGGTTCCATCATTGATGGCTATTACTGTGCCTCTGGTTGTTGGTATAGTATTCGGTGTCCCCGGTGTGGTAGG
>DCVC01000175.1:22550-24210 GCA_002328625.1 Bacteroidales bacterium UBA2198 | reverse complement strand
TTTATTACGTTGAACTTTTCGCAAAATGGAATGATGTACCGGTTGAGGGGAAGAATAAAAACATGCCCAGTGCAACTTCCGACGGCATAACAATCATTAATTTCGGCATGGGAAGTCCTAATGCTGCAACAGTTATGGACCTGCTTAGTGCGGTAAGTCCCAATGCAGTGTTGTTCCTGGGCAAGTGCGGAGGACTGAAGAAAAAAAACAAGCTCGGTGACCTTATACTCCCGATAGCAGCCATTAGAAGCGATGGAACGTCTAATGATTATCTTCCCCTTGAAGTTCCTGCACTGCCTGCGTTCAGCCTTCAGAGTGCAGTATCTGCAACCATCACAAGACACAATAAAGAGTACTGGACAGGGACTGTCTATACTACAAACAGGAGGGTTTGGGAATATGATGACAGATTTAAAAAATATCTGGTAAAAACGCGTGCCATGGCAATTGATATGGAAACAGCAACTATTTTTACAGTGGGTTTCGCGAATGAGATTCCAACGGGAGCATTGCTGTTGGTCTCTGACCAGCCAATGATATCGACCGGAATAAAAACTGAAGCAACCGACCGGAGAGTAACTGACAAATATGTTGAGATGCACCTCAGGATAGGGATAGACTCATTAAGGGAGATAAAAAACAACGGGGTTTCGGTCAAGCACTTAAGATTCTGAGAATGGGATTAAAGTATGAAGAAATAATGTCCGACCTCAGGAGGAGGATTTTTAAACCTGTTTATTTTCTTGCAGGCGACGAGCCATATTACATTGACCTGATCTCTGATTACATAGAAGAAAAGGTCCTTCCCGATTCAGAAAAGCCTTTTAATCAGGTAATTATATATGGTGAAGAGACAAGTGTTCCCGCTATTATTGAGACATCCAGACGCTTCCCCATGATGTCAAGCCATCAGGTTATCATTGTTAAGGAAGCCCAGGCACTAAAGAATATTGAAGATCTTCTCCTGTATGTCGAGAAACCTCTCCTATCAACAATTCTTGTAATAAATTATAAGTATAAGACCATCGACAAAAGGACAAAATTATACAAAGCACTTGAAAGGGATGCTGTCTATTTTGAGTCGGTCCGGCTGAAGGATTATCAGGTTCCTGCGTGGATTGAAAGGTATCTGATGACAAAGGGCGTCAGGACAGATCCGGCGGCAAGTGCAATGCTCACAGAATTTCTTGGAACTGACCTCCACAAAATAGCCAATGAGCTGGATAAACTTATTATCACCCTTCCCACAAAGAAACCTGTGATAACATGTCTGTTGATAGAAAAGAACATCGGCATCAGCAAAGACTTTAATAATTTTGAATTGCAAAAAGCGGTTGGTGAGAGAAATATTTTCAAGGCTAATCTGATACTGCGTTATTTTGCCAATAATCAAAAAGATAATCCAATTACACTAACTATAGCATCGTTATTTGGTTTCTTCACAAAACTGCTTACCTATCATTACCTCACCGATAAATCAAAAAACAATGCGGCTGCAGCTCTCAGGATAAATCCTTTTTTTGTAAAGGATTTCGAGATGGCTGCACTTAAATACAATGTATCCAAAACAGTATATGTGATCAGTTTACTGCGAACTTATGACATGAAATCGAAAGGTTATGCAGATCCTGGAACCGAACCCGGTGATCTTCTGAAGGAG
>DCVC01000175.1:11811-22491 GCA_002328625.1 Bacteroidales bacterium UBA2198 | reverse complement strand
ATGACCCATGAGTTCTCTTTGATTTCCCTTTCAAGCTGACCGGCTGACCAGCCTGAATAGCCAAGGAAAAATCTGATCTGATCACGATTGATGGTACCTGATTTTATCAGTTCCCTGATGGTGTCAATATCCCCTCCCCAGTAAATATCTCCGCCAACCCATACACTTTTAGGTATCAGATGTCCCAGATTATGAAGATAATGAAGCGTATCAGGGGCGACCGGACCACCCATATTAAGGGTTTCGTTCCATCCTTCAAATCCTGCAACAGCATCACTTATTTTGATGTCCAGCTTCTTATTGAGAATAAATCCCACAGAGCCCTTAGGATTATGATCTGTAAGGTAAACAATACTGCGGTTGAAGAAAGTATCAGGAAGGAATGGTTCGGATATAAGAATTTTTCCTTTCTCCGGGATCTTGTCTTCAGGTAATATTGCAAATAAATCGAGCTCTGGTTTCATAAATTTAAAATCCGTTACAATTTACAAATTTTTTATAATAAGAAATATATTACATCCTTAATGGAATATAAAAAATCATGCCAAAAATATACTAACAATGAAATAATGTCATATTTTTGACCCGCTTTAAAATTAATGGATGCAAAAAAGTAAATTAAGGATTATTGGCAACAAAGCCGTTCTGAATATTCGTGAACGCATGTGCGAAACCGCGGAAGAACTGCTGACAAGTGAAAAATTCAGGTCTGTTCTTGACCATTTCATCGAGAAACTTCGATCGAAGAATTCGCCTCTGATTGAGATCTTTATTGAGGGTGATCCCAATAAAAGTGCTGTTGATGACCTGGTAAAAACACTTGTACTTCTCGTAAAATATGAACATAAGTTGGTCCCGCATATTTTTGAAAATTCAAAGATATTTCTTCGTGATCTTCAGTTAATAAATAATTTTGTTGAGGATCTTTATGACTATTGGCGTCACTTTGACCGTTTTATCATTAATGATTCGGAGGGTGACCGGCTTGATAAAAGACCTTACAGGACATTTAATGAGACCATTGAACATTTAACTCATCTTATACGGACAGTTTACAGGCAATGCCAGGAGAATATAACCGGCAGTCATCCCAATGTTTACCGGCAGGTTCCTGCCGGTGCTGAGATGTCAGTAATATCGTTGCCCAAGGAAATATGTTATAATGGACAAAAATACAGTAAACTGAATTCTATTCCGGTTATTCGTCAGATGCTGATTTATCCTCCGCTGGTAATACAGCAACCCATGAACAAGCGAACGGGACTGTTTAACAGAATCGGACAGAATCCCATCGACCTGGTTGATCTGAATCCTGACGAGTGGTTATGCTACCCCGCCAAAGTTGGAAAACTGTCGATCATGGTCTATTTTCATATTACATTCTTTGAGCTTGGCTTTTCGATGTGCAACTTGTTTCAGCTTGCTGATGATACAGATCTTGAGAAAAAACCTGATGCTCTGTATTTATATGGTGTACCCGGAAATGTTCTTGATGGCCTGTCACAGTATCCTACTGTTTTCTTTCATGATGAAGAAAATGATCTTTTCATAGGAGCAGTTCCCAACAGACTTGAATTCGGTTATTTCGGCTACCTGAAAAAGATGATACTGACACTTCATAATTCAATAATTATGAAAGCAGGGCACATGCCATTTCATGGTGCGATGGTAAGGATTCTTCTGCAGGGTAACAAAGAGGCGACCATATTGATGATCGGTGATACGGGAGCAGGCAAGTCTGAAACCCTTGAAGCCTTCCGTGTCCTGGGTGAAAAACATATCCGGGAGCTGCAGATAATTGCCGATGATATGGGCTCAATTGAGCTGGATCGTGATAATCAACCTGTTGGCTACGGAACAGAAACAGGGGCTTTTCTTCGTCTTGACGATCTCCAGCCAGGTTATGCTTATGGTCATCTCGACAGATCAATAATTATGAATCCAAGTCAGGTTAACTCAAGAATTGTCATACCTGTCACAAAATTTGAGACAATCATCAAAGGGCATAAGATTGATTATGTCCTTTATGCAAACAATTATGAGGAAATAGATAAGGAACATCCGGTCATTGAAAGATTTGAGACTATGGAAGAGGCTCTTGAAGTATTCCGTGACGGCGCTGTAATGAGCAAAGGGACAACAACTGCATCCGGTCTTGTTCATACCTATTTTGCCAATATTTTTGGGCCACCTGAATATAAGGAACTTCATGAAAGAATTGCCGGGGAGTATTTTTCTTCATTTTTCATTAATAACATATTTGTCGGGCAGATGCGTACAAGACTGGGCATTCCCGGGTATGAAACCAGCGGACCGCGTGAAGCTGCATTGGAACTTCTGAAGATTATCGGAGTTGCAAATCAATAATATTTCTCCGGGACTGCCTCCTTCATCATAGAATAGGCTGCTTCAAAAATATCCTCTGCATTGGGCTTTGAGAAATAGTCGCCGTCTGTGGTATAAGCAGGACGATGTTCTTTGCCGGTAAGAGTTTTCGGCGGGCTGTCAAGGTAACTCCATCCACCCTGTTTTTCCAGGACCTCCTGCATCATAAAGGCTGTTGTGCCTCCCGGAACATCTTCATCGAGAAATAAGATCCTGTTGGTCTTCCTTATTGAGTCAAGTATTATTCCCGGTCTGTCAAAAGGAACAAGTGTCTGAACATCAACTAATTCTACAGAAATATCATGTGCAGCAAGTTGTTTTACAGCCTCAACAGCTATCTTAACTGTCGAACCATAGGTAACAATAGTCAAATCTGTACCCATATTAATTATCTCAGGAATGCCAAGCTGAATACGGTATTCACCAATATTGTCAGGCATCTTTTCTTTAAGCCTGTATCCGTTAAGAGGTTCAATTACTATTGCCGGGTCATTGCCTTCGAGGAGTGTGTTATAAAATCCTGCTGCCCGTGTCATATCTCTGGGAGAACAGACATAAACGCCTCTCACTGAATTGATAAGCATGCTCATGGGTGATCCTGAATGCCAGATTCCCTCGAGCCGGTGACCACGGGTACTGATGATCAGCGGTGCCACCATTCTGCCTGCAGTTCTGTAATGAGTAGTTGCAAGATCGTCACTTAATATCTGAAGAGCATACATAAGATAGTCGAGATACTGGATCTCTGCAATAGGCCTCATTCCCCTCAGAGCCAGACCAATACCTTGTCCAAGAATTGTAGCTTCCCTGATACCAGTATCTGTTATCCTCAACTCACCAAATTTCTTTTGCAATCCCTCCAGCGACTGGTTAACTCCTCCAATATTGCCGGTATCTTCACCGAAAGTGACAAGCAATGGATATTTTGAAAATAGCTTATCATAATTATCCCTCAAAATCTGCCTGCCAGGAACCTCGGGCGAATATTCGGAATATTCCGGAGGAACAGGTTTTACATTCAATACAGATGAAGGTGTCTCATTATAAAGAAAAGTGTTATAGCTTTTACCCGCATCTTCATAATTACGCCTGAGCCATCCATGCAATTCTTCCTTAAGGTTGCCGGCTTTCATACATGTACCGCAGATATTTCTCAATATCTTGCGTGCAGCCATGAAATTATCCTTCCTTATGGGAGTCAGTACCTTTTTAAGATCTTCATTAATATCGTCAACCGATGCTTCCTTAACCTCTTCAACGCATCTGCATGTACGATCATTTATTATTTTAGCCAGAGCATCCCTTTCAATCCTGATGGGATGCTGGAACATTTCCCATGCTTTTTTTCGTGCGTCTTTTGCTTCTTCCTCAGCTTCTGCAGCAAGTTTGTCAAGTTCTTCCGGAGATGCTATTCCTTCAGCTATTATCCAATCGCGCATCTTCTTTATAGGATCAAAATCCTCTTCCCACTTAAGCCTTTCATTACTTTTATATCTTTCGTGCGACCCTGATGTCGAGTGTCCAAGTGGTTGGGTCACCTCCTCGATATGAAAAACCACAGGTATATGATCGCGGCGGCATATTTCAATGCCTTCATCATACAGAGCCAACAATCCGGGGTAATCCCAACCCTTACCTTTATATATTAAAATGCCAGGCTTATCTGGTTCATTTTCAAATCCTTTTAGAATATCAGAAATACTTCCTTTGGTGGTCTGGTATTTTTTTGGAACCGAAATACCGTATCCGTCATCATAAACCGATACTGCCATCGGAATCTGCAGTACGCCTGCTGCATTGATAGTTTCCCAGAAATGTCCTTCAGATGTGCTTGCATCACCTATGGACCCGAATGCTACTTCGTTACCCTGTAGAGAAAGAGTTGTATACTGGTGAAGTTCTTTGTTTTGCCTGAATAGTTTTGAAGCATAAGCAAGTCCCAGTAATCTGGGCATCTGACCCGCAGTTGGTGAAATATCTGAAGAAGAGTTCTTTTGTCTGGTAAGATCTCTCCACGAACCGTCAGGATTGATATTTGGTATTGAGAAATGGTTATTGAAAACTCTTCCACCGCTTCCCGGATTTATATCTCTGTCGGTGTTTCCGTAAAGCTGATGAAAGAACTCAACAGCATCATAAAGACCCATTGCCATCATCCATGTCTGATCCCTGTAGTAACCTGATCGCCAGTCACCGTCTTTGAACTGTTTTGCCATTGCCAGCTGGATGATTTCCTTCCCGTCACCGAATATTCCGAATTTCGCCCTGCCTGAAAGCACTTCACGGCGTCCTATTATGCTCAGATTGCGGCTAAGATGTGCAAGCCGGAAGTCTGATAAGATAATGTCATTATTCATATATTGGTTTAATGATTTATTGTTATTTATCTGATGATTAGTGATATTTGTTGCTCTTTCTGAAGTTAAACAAATTATAATGGCTGTTGTTTAATTAATAGTAACAAAATGAAAGTTAATTTTGTGCTTACCCTGACATTAAAAAGGTTTATTGTCAATATGTAAAGATAAAGAATTATTTAAAGACCTGTTTGCAATGCTAATAAAACTACTGATAATCAGTGTTGTAATAATAATACCCGCCCTGGCTCTTTTGGGCGTTCGCATTCTTCTGAAGGAAAATGGAGAGTTCCCTGAAACGCATACAGGCAGAAATAAGGAAATGAACAAGCGAGGCATTTCATGCGCTCAACATACTGATATAGGATGTAATCCGGTTTCTGGTTTGTCAGATTGTGTATCTTGTGGTGAAAGGAATCTTCAGACAATGAATTCGCACCAGGGAGAGTACGGCGCAGATTATTTTAAGGAATCAGATATAAGGTAACAGATATCAGGTTCTGATTTTTATTATTGCTCTGAAATGTAGCCTTTGAGTTTTTCTGAGACCCATGTTCTGAAATTTCCATTCTCATCGGAATAGACCAGGAAAGCTTCAAATCCGGGATGAAGATATAGAAATTCTATTGATTTTTCCATACCCATCACCATGAAAGCAGTAGCTATTCCGTCAGCATCAGCGCATTCATCAGCAAGGACTGTTGCACTGAGCAGTTTATTTCTGACAGGATACCCTGTTTTGGGATCAATGGTATGAGAGTATTTTATTCCATCTTCCATATAAAACTTCCTGTAGTTGCCCGAGGTAGCCAGAGCCCTGTCTTTAAGGCTGATAACAGCCTGAAGATCATTTCCTGGAAGCATATTGTCATCTGTGGGCCTATCTATTCCAATACGCCACAAAACATCACCCTTCTTCCCTCTCACTCTTACTTCACCGCCAATCTCAACCAGGTAGCTTTTAATACCAAGGTCATTAAGATGACGGAATATGACGTCGACCGAGTAACCCTGAGCTATTGCATTGAAATCGAGGTTTATCCTGGGGTCATCTTTTACGAATATTCCATCTTTAATGTCGACCTTCCCCATCCCGATAAGATTCAGAAGGCTGTCACGCTTCGATTCAGAGAAGTTCTTCCGTGCATCTGGTCCAAATCCCCAGGCTCTGACCAGAGGGCCTACCGTTACATCAAAAGCACCGTTTGTTAATTGAAAAATTGCTTTTGATTTTGCAAATACCTCTTCAAAATATAGGTCCGTGTTAAAAGCTTCATTTCTGTTTATTCTGGAAACAACCGAGGAATCCTGGTAAAGTGATAAGGACATATCAAAGTCGTGTAGTATTCTCTCCACACCTGACTTCATTTTTTCTGCAGAAATATTCGGACTATTCTCATAAACAATGCTATAAGTTGTTCCCTGGGCAAACCCGTTGAAACTGAGATAAGCCGGTTTGTTATTTCTGCAGGATGAAAAAGCTGCCGCAAGAACAAAGAATACTATTCCGGGTCTGCATTTCATATACCGAAGTCGTCAAAGGCGATGTTCTCATCAGGCACCCCAAGATCGTACAACATCTTGATTACAGCATTGTTCATCATAGGAGGCCCACAGAAGTAATACTCAATATCCTCAGGTTCATCATGCTTGTTTAGATAATTATCAAGCAATACCTGATGTATAAATCCTGTTAAACCGGTCCACTTATCTTCAGGAAGAGGTTCGGAGAGAGCAAGATTGAATTTAAAGTTCGGAAATTTCTTTTCAATTGCATGGAACTCTTCCTCGTAGAACACCTCCCTGAGTGATCTTGCGCCATACCAGTATGAAACTTCTCTTTCAGTTCCTAGTGTGTGAAAAAGGTGGAATATATGTGACCTCAGCGGAGCCATACCGGCTCCTCCTCCTATGTAAACCATTTCACTATTTGTGTTTTTTATATGAAACTCTCCATAGGGTCCTGAAATCATTACTTTATCTCCCGGTCTTCTTGAGAATATAAAAGAAGAACAAATACCCGGAGGTACCTTTAAGAATTGTTTTTTGACGTTATCCCATGGTGGTGTTGCAATTCTAATATTGAGTTTAATAAGGTTCTTCTCGGCAGGATAGTTAGCCATTGAATAAGCACGGAATGTTTCTTCATTGTTCCTGATTCCAAGATCCCACATGTTATAATTCTCCCATTCTTCTTTGAATTCTTCTTCAATAATAAAATCTTTAAAGCTGGCACTGTATTTTGGCACATCAATCTGAATATAGCCTCCTGGCTCAAAATCAAGCTGTTCTCCATCAGGAAGTTTAACAATAAATTCTTTAATAAAAGTGGCGACATTCCTGTTGGATACAACTTCACATTCCCACTTCCGTATGCCAAGTACCGATTCAGGAAGTATAATGCAAAGGTTTTCCCGTATTTTCACCTGGCATCCCAGTCTCCAGTGATCACGCTGTTCTCTCCTTGTAAAGAAACCGGTCTCGGTTGGCAGGATTGAACCACCACCCTCTACAATCTGACATTTGCACATTCCACAGGTACCTCCTCCTCCACAGGCGGAAGGGAGGAATATTCCATTACCTGAAAGAGTTGAAAGAAGATTTGAACCTGGAGAAACAAGCATTTCATGGTCATTAATAAGAAGCTTTACGTCTCCGTGAGGAAGGAGCTTATTTTTAGCAACAAGAAGTACTGTTACCAGCAACAGTATTATCAGAAGAAAAACGGCTATACTGAAAAAAATGGTTCCAATTGTCGAAATAGCTAAGATCATGTTCCAACGTTTCTGTTAAAGGTTTATTCCCATAAATCCCATAAATGCAATTGCCATCAGACCGGTTAGAATAAAAGTTATTCCAAGTCCTTTTAATGGATCCGGAACGTTGCTGTATCGCAGCTTTTCCCTTATTGCTGCAATACCGACAATTGCAAGGAACCACCCGACACCTGAGCCCAGACCAAAAATTGTTGCCTCAGCAATATTATGATATTCGCGCTCCTGCATAAAAAGCGATCCGCCAAGGATTGCACAGTTGACGGCAATAAGAGGGAGGAAGATCCCCAGGGAGTTATAAAGGGAAGGACTGAATTTTTCAATGATCATCTCAACAATCTGCACAATGGCTGCAATTACTGCAATAAAAACCATAAAAGTAAGAAAGCTAAGGTCGACCTCTGCAAAACCTTCTCCCAGCCAGGCAAGTGCTCCTTTTTTTAAAACATAGTTCTCAATAAGGAAATTTATTGGAATGGTTATCAGTAAGACGAAGATTACTGCTATGCCAAGACCAAAAGAAGTTTTTACGGTTTTTGATACTGCCAGGTATGAACACATCCCCAGAAAATATGCAAAAATCATGTTATCGACAAAAACCGATTTGATGAATATGTTAAGCAAGTTTTCCATATCCTGATAATTCTGTTAATGTTCTATAAGACTTTTGTCCCTGCTCCGCTGCACCCAAATTATTATTCCAACAACAATAAGAGCCATTGGAGGCAGGATCATCATTCCATTATTCTCATACCCGATTGAAAAAACACCAAGTTTTGCTATTACCGGATAACCCATTATTGTTCCTGATCCCAGCAATTCCCTGAAGAAAGCAACTATAATCAATATCAGACCATAGCCTGCGCCGTTACCCAGCCCGTCAATAAATGAAGGCCAGGGTTTGTTAGCCATTGCAAATGCTTCCAGACGTCCCATTATAATGCAGTTTGTTATTATAAGACCCACAAAAACTGAGAGTTGTTTGCTGACATCAAAAGCAAAAGCTTTAAGAAACTGGTCAACCAGAATAACCAGTGTGGCAATCACGACCAGCTGAACAATAATCCTGATCCTTTCAGGGATGTATTGTCTCAAGACTGCTATCACGACGTTCGAAATAGCTATTACAATAGTGACAGATAATGCCATAACCAGCGCGGGCTTCAGCTTAACCGTCACTGCAAGGGCAGAACAGATACCCAAAACCTGAATAGTAATGGGATTGTTTTTACTGATGGGGCCGGTAAAAAGTTTAATATTCTTTGCCGAAAATAACGGCTCTCTTTCCTGAGTGCTCATATATTAATTTCTGTTTTTAATAAAATAATCGTTATATCTGATCAGGCAGTCATAGAGCATATTTTGAAGTCCCTTGCTTGTAATTGTTCCTCCTGAGATTGCGTCAACACCATGAGGGTCATCGGGTGTAGCTCCCCCTTTAATGACCCGGACCGATACAAATTTATCCTCTTCAAACAATTTCTTGCCGGAAAACATGCTCTCAAAAGAACTGGTGTTAATTTCAGCTCCAAGGCCTGGAGTCTCGCCCTTGTGATCGAAATTAACTCCATATATGGTATTCATATCAGACTTTAATGATACATAGCCATAAATAGGTCCCCAGAGTCCTTTCCCTTCCACAGGAAGTATAATAACTCTCTCACCATCTTCAGGTGTGGCCCTGAAGACAGGAAGGATTTGCTGGTCAGCAGGTTTTTTTAGTTCATTTTTCAGTATCACATTAAAAGCATCAATGCCCTCAACCTGTTCACCTTTGATATTTAAAACGAGACTCTCCTTTATATACTTATCATAAAGCTCTACAGAATTACGGCGTGTTGCAGGAACCCCTATTGACTCGAGCATGTTTCTTTTCTTCTCGATCTCAAGGTTTTTTTCCTGCAGGGGTTGAAGTATTGTTGCAGCAAGGGAAAGTAAAACCGCCACAATGATCACCATAACTGATGAGAAAATAAACGTATATCTGTTACTGAAATGTTTCATTTTATACTATTGTTAATTGCAATCCTGGCTCGTTTAAGTCTGCGTTTAATGCTCGACTGAATGACTAAATGATCTATCAGAGGGGCAAAAGTGTTCATAAGCAGTATAGCAAGCATCACACCTTCAGGATATGCAGGATTAAGCACTCTGAAAAGGATAGAGAGGATTCCAATCATCAATCCGTAAATCCATTTCCCCTTCTCTGTTTGTGTTCCTGATACGGGATCTGTT
Source organism: Bacteroidales bacterium UBA2198 (assembly GCA_002328625.1). Lineage (GTDB taxonomy): Bacteria > Bacteroidota > Bacteroidia > Bacteroidales > VadinHA17 > LD21. The sequence continues at coordinate 12,740 of DCVC01000175.1, read as the reverse complement.
GCCATAAATACGGCACCAAAGGCAAATCCTCCCATTACAAAATGGAAATAAAATGGCAACTCCATAAAAGTATTGATTGAGACCGCATTCAGAATCAGTCCCATACCAAGACCACCGGCAAAAACACTCACAATAATCTTCCAGCTTCCTATACCAGTTATAATCAGAATGGCTGCACCAATAAGAATTGCAAGGGTTGATGTCTCTCCAACAGAACCTGGAATGGTACCTATGAACATTTCCATCAATGAAGGGAGCTTTTGAGTTTCGCCTGCAGCACAAAGTGCGAGCGGAGTTGCCCCCGAAAAGCCATCAATAATATTTTGTCCCCTGGTTAATCCTTCGGTCCAGACTTTATCCCCGGTCATCCAGCCTGGATAGCTGAAGAAAAGGAATGCCCTGGCAAGAAGAGCCGGATTGAATATGTTCATGCCTGTTCCGCCAAATACCTCCTTTCCCAGTATCACGGCAAAAGCAGTTGCAAGAGCAAGCATCCAAAGAGGTATATCAATTGGCATTATCAGGGGAATTAACATACCTGTCACAAGAAATCCCTCATTTATCTCATGTCCGCGTATCTGTGCGGCAGTAAATTCAATTCCCAGGCCGACAACATAGCTCACTATAATAAGCGGGAGTACTTTCAATAAACCAAACAGGAATGCATGGAAAACAGTCGACTCAATTCCTGTTGATCTGAAATGCTGCAATCCTATGTTATATGAACCAAAAAGAAGGGCAGGGAGAAGAGCGACCACAACTATAATCATTGTTCTTTTGAGGTCAATGTTGTCTCTTATATGAGACCCTTTAAAAGTTACTTTGTCGGGGACAAACATAAAGGTCTCAAATCCTTCAAATACAGATTGCAGTTTTGAAAATCTGCCACCCTCTGAAAAATGGGGTTTCAGTTTGTCCAGTTGCTTTCT
>DCVC01000175.1:6597-11751 GCA_002328625.1 Bacteroidales bacterium UBA2198 | reverse complement strand
GAAAGGATAGCTTTAAGAAGCTGCATGGGATAAATATCCATCGGAACCACTTTTTCATACTGTCCGGTTACTACAAAAGCTCTTTCACCACCATGAAGATTAGTATCCGGTCTGTAGCTTTTCTTTGGAACCAGGCTTGACAGGAATGTCCTGGAGAAACTTAATTTATTAATTCCGGGTGAAGCCCATCCGAAGAATTCAAAATGATCGCCTTCAGGAATTACAGTGATTTGTGAATCATAGTAACCAAGATATCCGCTGGATGAAATCATTAAACCTGTTAAGACATTGCCACTGATGTATCTTAATTTCCCTGACTTGACATTATTAGTGACAAGGGGAGTAACTGAACTTCCTGAAAGTAATTTATAATATTGCGGATTCAGTACTTCTGATCCGGAAAGAGCCACAATTCTTTCTGGCTTGTACAACCCTTCTTCAAACAGCCTGCCAATTGCTATCACATCCTGCAGATTAATGTACCAGACCACTTCACCCTTATTTACCGGATCGAGATGGTGGATATGAACACCAACGTTCCCTGCCGGGTGAGGTCCTGAAAAATATGATATTTCTGCGCCCGGAGCATTTGTGAGTATTTCTGACGGAGTACCTTTATCATTAAGTACCAGATTTACTTTTCCTCTTGTCATCCTAGAAACAGCACTGATACCTGTTCTGAAAAATGATGAAGAAGAGTTTTCCATAATGAAATTATAATCAGGAGCCAGTGGAGCTGAGTCAAATCCTGAGATAAAAATTGATTTTGGCTCGTCACCCGGTTTGGCTATTATATGATAAGGACGCTGCCGAACAACAGGCCAAAGGCCGGATGATAATAACAGTTCCTTGATTTTATCAACAGCAATATTTAAAGGATCAGCATTTCCAAAATTTATATGATCCTCCCCGGCTTTTTCAACAACTACTTCAAGTACCTTCCTGCGTTCTCCTCTCTCTATCAAAATAACCTTGCCACTTACAGGAGATACAAATCTTATCTCGGGATGGATCTTATCATGGAAAAGCGGAGATCCTGCCTGCACTATTTCACCCGGTTTAACATCAAGCTTAGGTATAAGGCCCGGAAAATCAATTGGTTTAACTCCATATAAAACGGATTCTGATGTACTGGCAAGAAGCTTTTGAGGAGCACCATCCAAAAGGATATCGAATCCTTTTTTTAGCTTTATTGATCTGTACATTATTAAATTATCTTATTAAAACAACTCTTCAGGAACTAGTTCTGTGATTAAATAACAAAGAAATACAAATGTAGAAATACCTTAATATATATAATAAAAAGTGCTAAAAATGATTTTTAAATAATTGCACTATTTTTGTTAATAAGATAAAATAATAAGGATTACATGCATAGATATTTATTTTTTATTCTTCTTTTTTGTTTGCCGGAACAAAATTTTCGTGCCACTCCCCTGGTGCATATTTTAGACGGCTGCCCAAAAATGCATTCCTGTACCAGCAGTGATTTGTCTAAAATATCAGATTTGAAATTCGATGAAAAAATTAAAAGTGTTCAATTATTCAAAGAAGGATGGAATCTGTCATATCCGATCATCAGGCTGAACAGTGAAGAAAGACTGGTCTTAAATTTTGATCTTCTTGGTGACCATATCGAAACCTATTATTATACATTCATTCATTGTGATAAAGACTGGAAGGGGTCAGATATTTTTATTAATAATTACCTGGAAGGCTATCCTGAGAATCCGATCGAGGAGTATAAACACTCATTTAATACAACAGTTAATTACATCCATTACAAGCTCATTTTTCCCAATGAAAGGATCCGGTTAAAACTGTCAGGCAATTACATCCTTACTGTTTTCACACCTGGTGAACCAGACAAACCTGTCATTTCGGAGCGTTTTATTATTACTGAAGATGCTGTCGGAATAGATATAAATTTACACAGGCCGAAGATGGTATCAGGTGGTAATTCCAGTCAACAGGTTGATTTTACAGTTAATCATTCAGGCTTCAACATTGTCGATCCATACAGGAATATATATGCTTTCATATTGCAAAACGGGCGCTGGAATAATGCGAAAAGAGATTTGAAACCTGATTTCTATGGCAATAATGAGCTTAAATACAGTTCTTTATCTGACAAGAATATTTTCCCGGGAGGAAATGAATTCAGATATTTCGACATAAAGAGCATCAGGTACCAGACAGAATACGTAAAGAAAATTGATTATTTGACGGGAAATTACCATGTTTACCTCTTTCCATCAGAAAACAGGGAGTTTAAACCATATTTCTACTGGCAGGATTTCAACGGGAAATACTATATTGCTGTTCAGGAGGGCCGTAATCATGAAACTGATGCCGACTATGTCTATGTTTATTTCACGCTTCCTTCCAATTATCTGATTGCCGGAGGCAATATTTATGTATCGGGAGCCCTTAATAACTGGGATTTTAACAGGAATAATCTTATGAATTATAATACTGAATCCGGTCAGTATGAGGCGGTAATGCTGCTGAAACAGGGTTGGTATAATTATGAATATGTTTATATAAAGGATGGAATTCCGGACACTGATGCAACCTTATTCGAAGGGAGCCACTATGAAACTGAAAATGACTATTCCGTGATTATCTATTACAGAAATCCTTATGACAGGTATGACAGGGTTATCGGAACCAGGACCGCAAACACTCTTAACAGGCTCTCTTATTAATGTTTATCGTGGACATCAATCCCGTACTGCATAAAGACAGTGTGCTTCAAAGTCTTAACTATTTCCGACATATACTCATCAACGGCCTTTACTGAGCCTGGAAGAGTGTAAACCAGTGCTTTTCCCATAATCCCGGCAATACTGCGGCTTAACAGAGCATTCGGTTTGTCAGTACCATACTTTATTCTTATGAACTCCATGATCCCTGGGATTTCCTTATTTAATAACGGCTTCACGGTTTCAACTGTGATATCCCTTGGACCAATACCGGTGCCTCCTGTCGTGAAAATAAGATTCTTTTTATTTGAGGCATCCATTAGCACGGCCCTGAACCTGTCAGCTTCATCAGGTATTATAATTAAATCTATGTCAGCTTCCCATGCGGCTGAATTGCAGAATTCCGCTATTCTTTCTTTGATTCTCGGTCCGCTGAGATCCTCATAAACTCCTCGAAATGCTCTGTCGCTCAGAGTTATAACAAGAATATCAAATTTATCTGGCAATTTCATTTTTCTGTTAAATCCTGATCACTGTAACCATTTGATTCTTGTTAATTGTTTTAATATTAACCGGAACAGAAATAACGCCATCCGCTTCTGGCAGTGAGCTTATATGAGCAGATCCATGAAACTCAATGAGTGACACGAACCCCTTATCTGTGATTTTTACAGGCAACCATGCCATTCTCTCAGCAGACAGACGTGTGAAGCTTTCTTTCATCGGGAGCTGAAATGTAACAGGCTGCCAGTTGTGTCCCATCATTCTGCAGATTAATGGTCGGACCAGCATTTCAAACTGGATGAATGAAGATACCGGATTCCCTGGCAACCCAAAAACAAGGGCTTTTTTATGTACCCCAAATGTTGTGGGCTTTCCAGGTTGGACAGCTATTCTTGTAAACAGGATCTTAACACCAGCCTCTTCAAGAACTGAAGGAACAAAATCAAAATCACCCGCCGAAACACCTCCTGTAATAATAACAATTTCACATTCTTTAATTGCCCTGCTTACGATTCTGAGTGTGTCTTCCTCATCATCTCTTGCGATACCATAATATTTACCTGAAGCTCCTGAACGTTCAACCTGTGCTATTAACTGGCATGCATTGCTGTTTCTGATCTGTGAATCACCCGGCAATTCCTCTGGTTCAACCAGCTCATCACCTGAACTGATTACACCTATCAGGGGTTTGCAAAAGACATCCACCTCCGTTGAACCTACGGTCGCCATAACAGCAATATCCTGAGGTTGTATTTTTTTGCCACTTTCAAGAACTATATCTCCCTTTTTTACATCCTCTCCTTTCAGAGAAATATTATCCTTCCTGTAAGATCCTGTAAATCTTACTTTACCTGAAGGAAGAATTTCAGAATCTTCAACCATGAATATACAATCTGATCCTGAGGGTACCGGTGCGCCTGTCATGATTCTGGCACACTGAAGTATGCCGGGAATTTTTTCGGGTGATTTGCCTGCCTGAACAGTTTCGATGATCTCCAGTTCTTTTCCCAGATCTGTTCTTTTGCAGGCAAAACCATCAACAGTTGCCTTATTGAAAGGAGGCATGTCAACATCGCTTATAATATCAGCTGCGAGGATACGGTTGAGTGAAGCGGTATAACTGATTTTCTCTGTTCCTGTGGGGAAAGATGAATTCATTACTATTTCGTATGCTTTCTCAAATGTTATCATTTCAACTGGTCATTTCTTTTTTTGGTTTTGACCCTGATCTGTCCAATACTGGTTTTACTTTCTCATCCGTTGGTTATGGATCTCTTAACCGTCTTTAATAGTGAGATTGTTAATTTTATTGATAATCTCTGACAACCTCAATCACTTCCGGCAGATCCATGCCTAATTTCTTTAAAAACTCAATTTTTGGAACCCCGTTTTTGTTCCAGCCCCGGCGATCATACACAGCATCGAGCAATGATTCATACTGTTCTTCACGGTATTTACGAAGTATTTTCATTTTTTCACCGGTGGTTTTTCCGTTTATATCAATTCCCATTTTTTCGATAATCTGCTTATCGTACCTTTCGGCTCGCGATTCATACTCTTCCGTGGTGACGGGGCCGGCTGCACGGTAAGGTTGCCTGTCATGAATCCGGGTACCAAATCCCCGCCTGAGATTGAAAACCCGCTGGAAATTATATACTCTTTCAGAATCTTCAACAAGCCGGTACTTGTCAAACTCTCTTCCTGTAACTGCTTTATATATAGTTACATAATTATCAACATGTTCAGGGACTTTTGCAGGTTCATCAGTTTCTGCATTATTCTCGGGTTCAACATCGTTCCAAGGGAGTTTGCAAAGTCCAACCAGACCAAACCAGGTCCTGAACATAGGGAAATAGTGCAGAGCTTCAGCTTTGTTTTCAAATGTCGGGATCTGATTATTTACCATGTCCATAAATATCAGCCATGCTTCATCATGTTGCGGCCC
>DCVC01000175.1:0-6587 GCA_002328625.1 Bacteroidales bacterium UBA2198 | reverse complement strand
TCAATAAAGAATTCTTTCATTTTTCTGACACCCAATCCGGCAATTTTTCCAAAGCCTTCACCTCTGCTCACGAGGTGAATAAGCTCAAGGGCAGCATCCTTGTTACCAAAGGTCAATTCGAGTCCGCCTGTTCTTTCTTTATTAAGTATCCCGTTTTCGTAACACTCCATAATGAATGCTATGATTGTGCCCCAGGTAATTGTACAAATACCGTAAGTATCACAATAGAAATTTGTCTCTATTATATATCCGGGATCAAAAATTCCGCTGTTCGAACCCAGTCCCGCTGCATTTTCATACTCCGGTCCATCCACAATAACCTTTTCACCTTTATACGGACCTGTTTTGACCTCAAAATTGTCAACACCCTTGCTGCACGACATGTTGCATCCTATCCAGCATCCATCCGGTATATTTTGTGTAAAATTGCTTTTCCAGACAGAGGAATCAATTTTATATGCTTCAGGATGGCTGCCAAATTTGAAGTTGTGTACAGGAAGCAAATCATGATCATTCATAATTTCCATAAGGTGAGCAGTACCTACCTGGCGCATCTGGCACTGTTTGTCGTCCAGTTCCCTCATCTCCCTGTTAAATCTCCTGCCTCTCTCCATAATAGCCTCAAGATCAACTACGTTATTAAGGTTCCCTTTAACACCCGGGATCTTGCATACCAAGGCTTTAATTTTCTTATTGCGGAAAACAGTACCTATTCCTCCCCGCCCGGCCTGTTTTAACCTGACCTTCTTACGTTTTGGATCATAGAAACTGAAATTAAGCATTCCTATAAGTGAGTGTTCTGCAGCACTCCCGGAGGAAACAACACCTATATTCTTTTTTTCATTATCATTATCTGCAAACATATCGGTCAGCTGCTCTGCAAGCATGTGACTGTCATGAGCCTCAGCAGGAGCTTCGAATATTTCAACTTTATGATTAATGCCATCTATAAATACAATGATGTCATTTTTTGATTTTCCCTGTATTTCAAGAGCATCAAAACCCGAAAACTTCAGGAACGGACCAAAAAAACCTCCGACGTTACTGTCCATGACCGATCCTGTAGTCGGCGATAAGCTTACAACAAGAGATTTTCCTGTTCCCGAATACTGGGTAATGCCCCCAATGGGCCCCGATGATATAATTATTTCATTTTCGGGATCATCCCAACGCGTATCAGGCCTGGTAGCATCCCATAGAAGACTTAGTCCGTAACCTTTACCGCCTATGAATTTTTCTTTTATGACAGGAGGAACATCCTTTTCAGCTATCTCATGAGTACCAACATTGATATACAGAATCTTGTCAGTATAGCCTTTACTTAATGGCTTCCAGATGTAGTTCCATCTTTTAAGGAACTTATGCTGTGCTTTTATCGATTCTAAATCCATATTTGAGATAAATAAGTGAATACCACCAACCCACAAGTTTTCTCAAATTTAGGATAAAAAAGAGTTCTTCACCATGACAATAGTCAATTTATTAATCAGTTTTACTTGTCTTGCCGGTCGGGTAAATTTTTATTACAGAGCTGGAACAGAACAATAATATTTTCTGAAATATTTTATTGTATTTATCTTTAGTGGTTAAAATGAATACGGAATGGTATTGTCTGAAATTTATAATCATCTCAGCAAATTCAGCGTCGGGATAGCAGGCGCCGGAGGGCTTGGGTCAAATTGTGCAGCTGCCCTTGCAAGGACAGGTATTGGAACTCTTATTATAGCTGATTTTGATGTAATTGAAAAATCCAATCTGAACAGGCAGTTTTATTTTTCAGATCAGATCGGAATGACTAAAACAGAAGCATTGAAAGAGAACCTTATCCGTATAAAACCTGATGTAAATATTATCATTCATACGGTGAGACTTAATCCCTCAAATATTTGCGAAACATTTAAAGGTTGTGATGTTATAGTTGAAGCCTTTGACAAAGCTGAAATGAAATCGATGCTAATAGAAACACTACAGTCAAAGATGCCTGAAACCCCTGTTGTGGTCGGATCTGGTATGGCCGGATGGGGGAAAAATGAAATGATAAAATACCGGAAGATTGATGATACTCTTTTTGTATGCGGCGATGAATCGACCGAAGCTTCCGATGAGATGCCCTTGCTGGCTCCGCGCGTTGGAATAGTTGCAAACATGGAAGCAAATGTGGTTGTTGATATTCTGATGAAAATGAAATAAATCCTTAATGCATTAGATGGAAATACTGTTAAATAACCGGAAGGAGGAGTTCGAAAATGAAAAACTGAGCATAAGCGAGCTCCTTATGAAGAAAAAGCTGTCATTCAGGATGCGGATAATAAAGGTAAATGGCACACTTGTTCCGAAAGAGGAATATGATTCAACCATGATTCATGATGGAGATAATATTCAGGTTATTTATCTGATGAGTGGAGGATAAAAAAAAAGTTGTAGGTTTGTATTAAGATGATAAAATTCGATTTTATAAACAGGATACCCCCGGTTTTCAGAAACAAATACCTTCTGACTGTTATCATTTTTATATTATGGCTGTTGTTCTTCGACTCTAATAATTTGATCTCTAAATACAAAGAAATAAAAAACCTTAACAAGCTCAGAGCTGAGAGGGAATATTACATCAGGAAAATTGCAGATGATAAGAAAAAGCTGCATGAACTTAAAACTGACGACCTGAACCTTGAAAAATTCGCCAGGGAACAATATCGCATGAAGAAACCTGATGAAGATATCTATATAATACTCACTCCTCAGGAGGATCGAAAGATCGCAAGGAAGAACAATTAACAGGACTTCTCTAAATTACGGTATAAAAGAAGTATATCAAAGGGATCATTTGACTCGCAACTTATCCCGATAACGTTCAGCAATTCCAGTGATGATTCTGTAACTGGTTTCTTTTCATATATTCCATCATTTGTACAATTAAGGTATTTTACGATTTTAAACATGTTAAACCAGGTAAAGAATCTTTTCTTAAAGGATTGCAGGCTTGATGTATTTGCCTTTATCTCAAGTACTTTACTGATCCACTCTTCTCTGCTCAAATAGTGCTGTATTCCATTGGGAAGGCTTGCGTGTAGTTCCGGCACTTCATCAGGTTTACTGTAATAAAATTCATATATCATTTTGAAAAAAGAAAATAACTCCTTAAATGATTCAATGTTGTAAGAAGGAAGTATTCCTTTGTTTTTCCCCAGTATTCTTGAAACGGTGGCGCCTGTTCCGAACGGCACTCTGAAAGATACTCTTGGGGAAGGGTATACTGCTGTTGTGTTCAGGTTGAAATAGCCCCCTGCGGGCAACAGCTTCTGAACAAAATAAAAGTCTTCTCCTGCCTGACGGCGATTCATACCTCCCGCCTTAATATAGGGCAAAGCTTTAACGGCAATTGCTGAACCAATTGTATGATATGCAAACGGGAATCCTGAAAACCTTAATCCCTGATAAAAATAGCGGAGATGTAATTCATACTGTGCTATTGAGCAATAAATATTTTCATGGAATTCATCTCCCGACAAAGGATGTTCAAAGTAAATAGAACATGCCGATCTGTCTTTTCTTAAAACAAACTCACTGAATATTGCAGTGAGATAGTTTTCTGCTACGATACAATCGGCGTCCAGGTTTAAAATAACACCCTCCGGGTTGTTGAGATTGTTAAACCGGCGTACAGCTTCATCCATGCCTGTTTTACGGGCAAGCCCTACTCCCCACCCTTTAACCGGACAATTAGTTTTGTCAATAATAAAAAGCCTGAAAAAAGAGTCCGGGTTTCTTTTTTCCCAGGCTTCAATATCAGATATGCTTTTCTTATTGTTTTCCCGACTCTCAGGATTAGCATCCAATGGTGAGTTGACAACAATAATCACTTCTGCTTTACATTCCGGTTTGTAACAGAGACTAAGGGAGTCCAGCAATTTTGTCAGATCAGGTTCATCAAACGCGGGTACTACTGCAATAATGTTTGTCTCTTCGTCAGGTGCCTCTTTTATTAATTCCGGGAACAGCGTGCTTGTTTCAAGATAGGTTGAGGCAAAACCCATAATATTTTATTTTTTCTCAGCCTTGTATTTGTTATTCAACCCCCTCAGTACCTTTTGAGTAATATCGAGTGCATCATTACTGTAAAGCACAACACTCCCGAAGCTCTTTCCAAGTATATACTGATAATTATACTCATTTTTGTTTTCTTCAAGGAATGTGGTGATATATTCCAGAATCTGCCTGTTCATGACCTGCTCTTCCTCGAGAAGGTCGGTTTGGAGTTTGTCACGGAGGTTAATAAGGTCCTGTTGCTGCTGAAGAAGGGACTTCTCCATCTCTGCTGCTGTTGCTCTTGTGACAAGGCCTTTGTTTACTTTTTCCTGATAATCTTTTGCTCCTCTCTCATATTGTGAACCTCTTGAGTTGAGCTCAGCTTCGGCTTTCTTCTGTTTTGCAAATAATTCTTCCCTTCTGTCAAAGAACATATCAAACTTAAAAATGATCGTGTCTATATTAACATAGGCGATCGACTGTTCTGGTATTTCTATTGTTCCAGGTTCAAAAACGCCATTTTTGCTCTCTTTGCCTGATGAAAAGTGCAGGAAATAGAGGACAGCTACTGAAAGAAAGAGAGCGGCAAACAGAATAACGTCAAGTTTCTTCATTGCAGATAGAATAAATGTTAAACATAAATCAGGCGCAAATATAAATAAATTAATGAATATAAAAGGCAAAAATGGCTTCTGGTTAACCTAACGGATTAGCATAAGAAATAAAGAATTCAGGCTTTGCGAATTAATGCAGACTATAAATTATTAGATGTACCTTAAAATTCAGGACAAGGTATGGCTCTGATTTTTCTCTTTTCCTGACCCAGTGAGAAAGAATTGAATTCATAAACGAGTGAAATCTCGTGCGATCCTGCTGTAGCGCTTATGAGGTTTGAAATGGTGAAATCATAACTGTAACCTATATGAAGCTTATCTGTTTTTACTCCGATCAGGGCTATTAATGCGTCGCCTGCCTGCGAGGTAACAAAAGGTATTCCTCTGTACCATAATCCGAATATCAGGGGATGCCTGTAGTAATATAATCCAAGGTCCGACTGATAATATTTCCCCTGTTTTTGGAAGTTAATGGCAATAGACATTACCTCATCAAGTTTTTGTTTTAACCTTGTATTTCTCAGAAGTTGAAGACCCCCAAAAACGTTAAGTTTTATGGGGAGATTGGAATCCTCTCCATAAAATGACTGTTTGGGATTTAATAAATGGTCGAGTGTGAAGCCCGCCCATATCCTGTCATTATATACAAGGGCAGAGGTAGCAAAATCAACATCAGCAACATTGTCAAAGGGCGGAGGATACACGGATGGTACAGTACCGCTGCCTGTCATCTGACTGGCGAAGACAAGCTTGTAAATATTAAGTCCAAGGTACCTGAACTTAAAATTAATCCCGGGACGAACATGCCAGTCTTCGTTAATATTGAAATCGTAGGAGTAAAGCAAGCCAATGTTTGTTGTGCTAAGGTCTCCCGATCCGGCCACATCATATGTTGCAAGTACCCCAATGCCCGAATTGAAATTTACAAGAGCCTTGTCAAAAGATATGCTGTACGTATGGAAGACACCAGGTACTGCTGGCCATTGATTTCTGTAGTTCAGGGCAAATCTGTATTCCTCAGTTGCGCCTGCAAACGATGGTGCAAGATAGAGAGAATTAGCATAAAACTGGGAGAATGTTGGATCCTGGCCAAAGCTATCTTCAAGAATGATTAATGACACTATGAGCACATATTTTAACCTCTTCAGCAAAATCGATCTTGTTAGGTTTCAGTGATGAAAATAGTTAAATAATAACAATTGCTATTACCCTTAAACGGAAATTTCCTAAAAATGTGATATCTTTTATCAACAATTTGACAAACACACTCATCAAAGCAGTCAGGCTTCCCGATAAAAACCAGCATAAATGGCTTGAAAAGAGGAAAATTTAGGATTTTAACACCTGTTATTGAATACTCCTTAAGAGAGTCAGATCGCCCATCTTGGTGAATGTCTCCCCATTTATGTATTTGCCTCTCACTTTCCAGATATAAACACCCTGCTCACAAAGCTGTCCATTATAATAACCATCCCATCCAATGTTGATATCCCTGCTTTCAAAGATGAGCAGTCCCCGCTTGCTGAATATCCTCAGATGATATTCGGAAATCCCGAACAGGTAAGGATGAAATATATTTGCTGATTCGTCGCTGGAAGATGAGTAATACCCCCCTGTCGGGCCACCAGGATTCGGAATAAAAGCATTTGGGAAATTAACATAGTATCCTGAGGGTGTTAAAGCATTGTAAACAACAAGTGAGTCAGAACAACCAAAGGCAGAAGTGACAACCAGTCTGACATTATAATTGCCGGGAACCCTGTATTTATGTTTTGGTTCAAACATTTCCGATTTGTTACCGTCACCAAACTCCCACAGGTACTTTATCGCATCAGTAGAGTAATTATTAAACCTTATATCATCATCCGGCAATAGTGGATTTTCAGGCATTATTTCAAAACGGGCCAATGGTTTTGGATTAACTTTAATCTGAATTGATGAGCTTCG
>DCVC01000383.1 GCA_002328625.1 Bacteroidales bacterium UBA2198 | reverse complement strand
TTTTCATGGGATTATTTTTCTTGTAAATTATATTTTTATGTCGTATGTTTGCGACATTAGTTTCAAAATCATGAACAAAGCAGACAGATTTGATGAATCACTGCAGGAGCTGGCAGGTCTTGCAAGAGTAATATCTCACCCAGCGCGTCTTGCTATTCTTAAATACCTTGCAGAAACAAAGAAATGTATATCCGGCGATATTTCAGATTTTATTCCTCTCAGCCGGACAACCGTATCCCAGCATCTCCAGGAGTTAAGAAAAGCAGGACTTATCCAGGGAGAGATAGACGGTTTAAGGATCAATTACTGTCTTAATCCTAAAGGGCTGAAAAAATTCAGCAAGCTGTTTAAGAAGTTTTTGTCGGCTTTGAGAAACTCAGATATGAAATGTTAATCAATAAATAAAATGAAAATTCTTATTCTATGTACAGGTAACAGTTGCCGCAGTCAGATGGCACAGGGCTTTTTACAGTCATTTGACGACAGGCTTGAAGTTTTTTCGGCAGGAACAGTTCCTGCCGGAAGAGTTAATCCGAAGGCTGTCGAGGTTATGGCTGAGGAAGGGGTTAACATCAGCAATAATATTCCGAGATCTGTTGATGAGTACCTTAATGATCGTTGGGATTATGTAATAACTGTCTGCGATGAGGCAAATGAAGCGTGTCCTTTTTTCCCCGGCATCGTACAAAACAGGATACATATGGGATTTAAGGACCCCTCGAATGCTACAGGCTCTGATGAATTTATTATGAGTGAATTCAGAAGGGTAAGGGATCTCATCCGTGCGGAATTCAGTAATTTGTATCAGGCCCGACTTATAAAGGAATTAAATAGTTAGGATTTAATGGAAGCAGAAAAATTAAAAAAGATTGTCAGGGAAAAATATGGGAGAATAGCAGAACAGGAAGTTGAAGGTAAAACTTGCTGCGGAAGCGACTCATGTTGCAATTCACATATGAATTACACGGTATTCAGTGAAAGCTACGACAAACTGGATGGTTACAACCCGGATGCTGATCTTAACCTCGGCTGCGGTATCCCGACTGAATTTGCTGCCATTCACATGGGAGATCATGTACTCGACCTGGGTTCCGGGGCAGGAAATGACTGTTTTGTAGCCCGTGCAATCACCGGACCGGAAGGAAAGGTCACAGGGCTTGACATGACTGAACAAATGATCCTGAAAGCCAGGGAAAACTGCAGGAAACTGGGATATGACAATGTTGTGTTTGTAGAGGGCGATATAGAGCAGATGCCGTTTGCGAATAACTCTTTTAATGTAGTGATCTCAAACTGCGTGCTCAACCTGGTCCCTGACAAATTGAAGGCATTCAGTGAAATATTCAGGGTTTTGAGATCCGGGGGGCATTTCTGTATTTCAGATGTGGTGATCAAAGGTTCTCTGCCTGAAAACCTGAAGAGGGATGCTGAGATGTATGCAGGTTGTGTCAGCGGTGCACTGGATATGACAGATTATATAAATATAATAAAAGAAACCGGATTTTCCAAACTTTTAATCCATAAACAGAAGGAAATCAGAATGCCTGATTCTTTATTGTTAAAATATCTTTCTCAAAGTGAGCTAAAATACTTTTATGCCCGAGATAATGGAATTTTCAGCATAACAGTAACAGCAGAAAAGCCTTTGTGATTTTTAGATTTTATAATTACCCATTTCCAAATTCTCATATGATGGAAAGAAAAAAAAGACTTTCATTTTTTGACCGTTACCTGACACTGTGGATATTTCTTGTAATGTTTGCAGGAGTTATTGTGGGGTACATATGGCCAGGCATATCTGACTTCTGGAATTCATTGAGTTCCGGAACAACAAACATTCCTATTGCCATCGGACTGATCCTTATGATGTATCCTCCGCTGGCAAAGGTGAAATACGAAAAACTGCCCCTGGTCTTTAAAAACCTAAGATTGTTAGGTTTATCTCTTGCCCAGAACTGGATTGTAGGGCCAATAGCGATGTTCTTGCTGGCGATAATCTTTCTTCCCGGCCATCCCGGACTTATGGTTGGTGTGATACTGGTCGGATTGGCAAGATGTATTGCAATGGTACTGGTATGGAACGACCTTGCCAGGGGTGATACTGAACTTGCTGCCGGACTGGTTGCATTTAACGCACTGTTCCAGGTGTTTCTCTATTCTGTTTATGCATATATATTTATAACTCTGCTTCCGCCTCTTTTTGGATTAAGCGGTTCTGTTGTCAATGTCTCAATAACTGAAATCGCGGTAACTGTTCTGATCTATTTGGGTATTCCTTTCCTTGCAGGTCTTATCACAAATACACTACTGAGGAACTGGCTGGGCAGTGAATGGTATTTTTCAAAGTTTGTACCTAAAATCTCATGGCTGACTCCGATAGCATTACTTTTTACAATATTTGTCATGTTCTCTTTCAAGGGTGAAAAAATCATTCAACTGCCCGGGGATGTGATCCGAGTGGCAATCCCTTTTACAATATATTTTGCCTTCATGTTCTTTGCCACCTTTTTTATTGCAAAACGGATGGGCGCCGGTTATGAAAAATCAACCACTCTTGCATTCACAGCAGGGAGCAACGATTTTGAACTGGCAATAGCTGTTGCAGTGGCTGTTTTCGGGATCAATTCACAGGCTGCATTCGCTACAGTCATAGGACCTCTGGTTGAAGTGCCGGTACTGATAATGCTCGTCAACGTGGCTCTCTACTTCAGGAAAAAGTACTTTTCTGACATCCGTTGATTCCCTGGTAATTTAATAAATAGTATCTGTTTTAAGATAATTTTGGGTTAAAAGTCAAAAATCCTGCTATTTTTGGCTCCATAACTAATAAACAGAATTCATATGAACAGGAAATTATCTTTAAGTGTAAGTATATTTGTATTAGTCCTTGTGACGGCTCTGACTCTGACAGGCTTTAAGAAAAAACCAAAACCACAATCCTTTAGTTTTGTATTTTTTACGGATGTACACCTTCAACCTGAGAATAATGCTGTGAGCGGGTTTTTAAAGGCTATTGATCTGATTAATAAACTCAACCCCGATTTTGTAATCGCTGGTGGTGACCAGATCATGGATGCGCTGGCACAGAGGCACAGCAGGGCCGATTCACTTTATACCCTTTATCAGGAGACTGCTGGAGAGTTCAGAATGCCTTTGTACAATACACTGGGCAATCATGAAATTTACGGGATCTACGTTAGAAGCGGTGCTGATAAGAACCACCCTGACTACGGCGAAAAAATGTTTGAAAACCGTTTTGGCAAATCATACTACTCAGTCGACCATAAAGGCTGGAAATTCATGATCCTTAACTCTGTTGAAGACACCGGTGAAGACCGTTATATTGGGTTGATTGACCAGAAGCAGATTGAATGGATAAAGGAGGAACTTCAAAGAACAGATCCCGCGACTCCTCTTGTAATTAGTACTCATATTCCTTTTTTAACGGTATTTACTCAGAAATACGAAGGCACAACTGTTGCCAACCGCCCCGGACTTGTTGTCACCAATGGCAAAGAAGTTATAGACCTGTTCAATGGGTACAATCTTAAGTTGGTGTTACAGGGTCATCTTCATACTGTCGAGGAGATTAGCATTGACGGAATTCGCTTTATTACCGGCGGAGCAGTATCAGGTGGCTGGTGGAAAGGACCTAACAGGGGTTTTGAAGAAGGATTTGTACTTGTCAAAGTCAAGGGAGATGATTTTGACTGGGAATATGTGGACTATGGATGGGTAGTAAATTAATATTTATGCCGGTAATCGAAAAAACGGATCTTCTGGTTAATAGTCGTGTGAGTAATTCAGGTCATGCTTTTCTTTCTTTCAGAACTATTCGGAATTTCAGGGATATAGGAGGAGCACATACAGTTGACGGAAAACATATCAGGCAGGGAATGATTTTCAGGTCTGCAAATCCCGATAACCTAAGCAGGAAAGAAATTGAGAAAATACATGATCTGAATATCAAATCGATTATTGACCTGCGTGCCCCATATGAAAGCAAAAATCACAAAAAAAGATTCGGTAATATCGAAATAATATCCCTTCCTCTCGATTTTGAACGCAAAACCCGCGAGAAGTTGATGCCCTATTTTTACGAGAAGAATTCACAGAATAAGATATCCGATATTTCAAATTCACTGTACCTTGAAATACTGGATGCTTCGATACCGGTCTTCAGACAGGTGGTTGAAATACTGCTCTCACCTGACAAATGTCCTGTGCTCATTCATTGTCAGGCAGGAAAGGACCGTACAGGTATTATTGTAGCATTGATATTAATGGCCCTGAAAGTTGACAGTCAATCAATTATCAGCGATTTCATGAAATCGAATGATGCCCTTATTCCATATTTTAAGAAAAGATTAATGATAAGGAAGATCATCTCACTGGGATTTTTTCCATACGATACCATTCTGTTTGCTGTTACGGTCCGGCAGAGGAATATTGAATCAATCCTTGACAGGGTCAGTAATCATTATGGAGGAATAGAGGCTTATGTCAGAGCCTCCGGTTTAGCTACTGCTCAGATAAAAAAGCTCACAGAGAAGTTTGTTACAGGTTGATTGAATAAAACCAGAAACCCGTAACACGCTGATTTATTAACAAAATTTCTCTACACATGTTACTCAAACTTATTTTACTCACAGTTTTTGGTATCGCAATGGCCCATCTTGAAGGCGTTGTTGTTGTTTATCTCAGGAAAGCTCTTGGAATGCTAGACTCCGAATCAAATAAGGAGTCAATTGAGAAAATAGCTCCGAAATTCCTGACAATTGAGATGACACGCGAAGCGGCAACGATAATAATGCTTGTTGTTATCGCTTATCTTGCCGGTAATACCTGGATCGAAAAAGGAATATTCTTCCTCTGGACCTTTGCCTTCTGGGACCTCTTCTATTATCTCTCTTTGTATATACTTATCAAATGGCCTCCAAGCCTGAAGACAACCGACATCCTTTTCCTTATTCCCAAGCCATGGATCGCCCCTGTCTGGTTCCCTGTAGTGGTGTCATCCCTTACTATAGTTGTAATAATCCTTTTATTCCTTCTTCATATTGTTAAGTAAAGGTTTTATATTGCGAATTAATAAATCCGAAATAAATTATACATCAGACCTGAATGCAACAATTCAGAATACACGAGCGTTTAATATAAAACTGTCTGACATTGACAAGAGACTTTATAATCTAAAAACAGAAATAACTGAAATCCTAAATTTATGGTAAGAAAAAAAATAAGTATCTTGATGGTTGCAATTATTTCCATCATATTCATGGGCTGCAAAAAAGAGAACCGGGGAAGTGTATCAGGAGAAGGAATGATAATAGACCACACATACAAAAAGCTGGATGTAATACCGGCTGAGTGGATAACCGCTGCGAAGGAGAATCTACGCATAGCATACGGACACACCTCCCACGGAAGCCAGATCACCGACGGTATGTCAGGGCTTACCTCTTTCAAAGGATCTGATTATACATGGAACAAGGGTGGTGCCGGTGGCGCACTCGATTTACACGACTATGCAATGGAAGGCGACCTTGGTAATCCTGACCGCACCACATGGGCAGCCAGAACAAGAGCCTACCTGAAAGCTAATCCTGGTGTGAATGTAATTATGTGGGCATGGTGCGGACAGGTATCTTCAGCAACCAGGGCTGACATTGATACTTATCTGAACCTTATGGAGAATCTTGAAAATGATTACCCCGGTGTCAGATTTGTCTATATGACCGGCCATCTGGATGGTACCGGACTTACCGGTAATCTGCATCAGAGAAATGAACAGATAAGGAATTTCTGTATTAGTAACAATAAGGTACTTTACGACTTTGCCGATATAGAGACCTACAATCCTGATGGTGTTTATTTTGGAAACAAAAAGCCAAACGATGCATGTGATTATGATACCAATGGAGATGGTATTCTGGACGGTAACTGGGCTGTCGAATGGCAAAATTCACACACCCTGGGTGTTGACTGGTATTATTGTAATTCGGCACACAGCAAGCCCCTGAACGCAAATCAGAAAGCATATGCAGCCTGGAATCTTTGGGCCAGGCTGGCAGGCTGGGATGGAAACTGACTATTCGTTTATTTTTGTACGAATTCTTCAAATTCCCTGGTAAACTATCTGATATGATACGATCCAGTTTAAAGTCACTTTACCTTTATATATTTCTTTTGTGCTTTTCAACGAACTTAAAAGGTGTATATTCTTCTACTGAACTTAACTTAACAGACTGCCAGGATACAATACCCGGACAAAAATCAGCGATACAACAACCTGTTTACACTACGTCAAGGCTTGTGACCGATAAACCTGTAATTGACGGGAAGCTTGATGACGAATGCTGGACCAAAGGAACATGGGCCGGAGATTATACTCAGTTTATGCCAAATGAGGGTGCAAAACCAACATTCCCGACAGAGTTTAATATACAATATGACGACAAGAACCTTTACATAGCTTTCAGGGCATTTGATTATGAACCTGAAAAAATACAAAGATATGCCGGGGTCCGCGATGAGCTTGTCGGTGATATTATGGGCATTACTTTCGACAGCTACCGTGATTACCGGACAGGTTTTGAGTTTACCATTACAGCCTGGGGGCAGAAAATTGACCTTGTGCTCTTCAATCCGGAGAATTGGGATTTCAACTGGGATGCTGTCTGGAAGGGTAAAACAGGACTGGAAGATTCTGCGTGGGTGGCTGAGCTGGAGGTGCCTCTGAGCCAGCTGCGTTACAGCAACAAAGATGAACAGGTGTGGGGAATGCATACATGGAGGTGGATAAACAGGTTACAGGAAGAAAGCAACTGGGAAAAGCTGTCAAAAACTGGTCCGGGAATACTTTACAATTTTGGTGAGTTGCAGGGGATCAGCGGATTAAAAAAATCACGACGCCTCGAATTCATGCCTTTCATACTCGGTGACCTGAAGACAATGGAGGAAATACCCGGAAATCCTTTTACCAGAAACGGACGAAGCTGGGGTGGAAATATGGGCCTCGATGCGAAGATAGGTATCTCCAGCAGCTTTACTGTGGACCTGACGGTCAATCCCGATTTCGGACAGGTTGAATCTGATCCTTCAGTAATGAATTTAACCGCTTTTGAGACTTTCTACGAAGAGATGCGGCCATTCTTCCTCGAAGGGCTAACCATATTTAATTACAAGTTTGATAATCAGAGCCTCTTCTATTCCAGACGCATAGGCCATTCTCCTTCATTGACTATTGATCCCGAAGAAGCCATGTTTGTTAAAACACCCGATAAAACCACAATACTCAGTGCAGTAAAGTTCAGCGGCACAACATCAAAAGGATTATCGGTCGGATTAATACAGAGCGTTACGGCAAATGAATATGCCAGAATCAGCGACCAGGAAGGAAACAGCAGCAAAAGAAACATCGAACCGTTGACCAACTATTTGATTGCACGCATCCAGAAAGGGTATAATGCCGGGACAACTGTAGTGGGAGGAATGCTTACTTCAACAAATCGTTTCATCAGAGATGTTGATCTTGAGTTTCTGAGCAGGGATGCTGTTACAGGAGGGTTGGATATAATGCACAGGTTTAAAGATAAAGAGTTTTTTATTGATGCACGTCTTTTAGGCAGTCTTATAAGCGGCAGTACTGAAGCAATTACTGCTTTGCAGGAATCATCAGCCCGATATTACCAGCGGCCAGGTGCAAAGTATCTTGATTACGACCCGACAAGCACCAGCCTTGGCGGATTCGGCGGAAAGTTTGCAATAGGAAAGGGATCAAAGGGATTCTGGAGATATTCCACCGGAGTAACTTTGTTTTCTCCCGGACTCGAGCTTAACGACCTTGGATATATGAGAACAGCTGATCAGATAATCCAGGAAACAGAAGTTTCATATTTTATTAATCAGCCGGCTTCAATCTTCAGAAAATATGAGATTAAACTTGAACAGTTTAATTCATGGAACTTTAACGGTACTTTTCTTGGATCAGGAGGACATCTTGACTTTGAGTCAGAATTAATAAACCAGTGGAAATTCGAAGCAAACATCATTTATCATTCAACAGCCTTCGATACCAAGATACTAAGGGGAGGTTATGACATGAGAATGCCATCAGATACCAGGATATTCGGGGAGATAGAAACTGACCGCTCGAAAAAAATGACAGCACAGCTTGAATATCTTTATGAATTCAGGGGTGATAGATCTGCTTCGAGCTATCAGATTGAGCCCGGGATATCAATCCGCCCTTTAAGCCCTTTAAAAATCAGATTATCTGCAAGTTTTACAGAAAACCATGATGAACTTCAATATGTCGCAAAAAAAGATCTCCTGACCCTGGGCAAACGATACATACTTGGAACAATAGACCAGAAAACACTGGGCATGA
>DCVC01000144.1 GCA_002328625.1 Bacteroidales bacterium UBA2198 | reverse complement strand
TCATCATTTATTGATGAGTATGCCCTTTTCAGGATATTATTTATCCGGAGTATAAGTACTTCAGGATCAAAAGGTTTGGTTATGTAATCATCAGCCCCTATTTTCAATCCGCGTACAATGTCTTCCTTTAGACTCTTAGCGGTAAGAAAAATAACAGGCAGATCGGGATGAGCCTGTTTTATTTTTTCCCCGAGAGTAAATCCATCCATCTCAGGCATCATTACATCCAAAACACAAATATCTGGTTTCTCCTTGTTAAAATGATCCCAGGCTTCTTTCCCATCCCGTACGAGAGCCACATCGAATCCGCTGATTGATATATACTGGGATAAAATGTTCCCAAAATCCCTGTCGTCCTCTGCTAATAAAACTTTCATATCCTGAATAATTTCTTTTAATAAGGTATTGTTACCGTAAATATACTACCTTTTCCTGGTTTACTGCTGACAGATACATTTCCTCCGTGAGCTTCGGCGATTTTTTTAACATAATAGAGACCAAGCCCTAATCCTTTGAATTTATGTATATTTCCTGACGATGCCCTGTAGAACTTGTCAAAAACGTGTTTCTGATCTGTTTTGCTTATTCCTATACCATTATCGGCGACTTTTATGCAGACACTACTGTTTTCTGCAGATCCCTCAATATTAATGACCGGCTCTTTGTCAGAATATTTGATTGCATTTGACAGAAGATTATTTATCAGGGTCGTAAAATAGACTACATCCAGGTCAACTTCTACACCGTTAAAGTTGTATTTCTCACGTAATGAAGCGCAATTACCACAGCCTGTTTTAAAGCTTTCCATAATATCATCCATTACCTCTTCAATGGGAACTTTCTTCTTGTCGAGCTGAAATTGTGTTCTTTCCCACATGCTTATTTCCAGAATCATATTAATGAGCTGATTCAGATGAATGCTCTGCTTTCCGATAAGTTTTGCCGTCTCCATTATTTTAGTTTCATTTCTCCTGATTTGTTCCATTTCCAGGGTTTTCCCTGCCACTGTAATTGTTGACAGGGGGGTCTTTAATTCGTGTGTCATGTTATTGATGAAGTCAGTCTTCAGGTCCGATAACCTCTTTTCTTCCACGAGGTTCCTGTATGTGATAAGGAAAAGAGTCACTACAACCAGAATGCTTAAAATGCTCATTGTCAGCGAAGCAGCTGTTTCTTTAAGAATAACCTTTTGCTTATCCGAGAAATCTATGTAATAATCAAAATCAAGTCTGTAGTAATTGTCCTCCGATCTGTCACCTTTGACCAGTATTTCGGAGACACGTTTGGTGGTTGTTCCGGAGGATGACTCGCCGATGCTGGGAGGCCGGCGATTGGCAAATTCTTCACTTATATATACAGGGAACCTTGAATCGTTATCTATGAGCTCAAACCAGTTAACTACTATCTTATGGTTAAAATCTTTCTCAACTCCCTGGCGGCCAAAATAATTTGACAGGAATTGCGAAAGATATTGTTCCTCCCGGAGTGCTTTGGAAACAAAATCAATAATGTCTTTCTTTTTTTCTGTAAGAACTGAATCATCTTTGATTAAAGAAATTTCTTTCACAACTTTCTGGGAATACAAGCTTATCATCATGCGAGCTGTATCGAAACCGTCGGATGACCATCTCCTTCTCATTGCTGAAAGGGCGTCCTGTGAAAGTAATCTGTAACGAAGGTTGAACATCTCGTCTTTCTGCAGCCATATTCCATTAATAATAATGACCTGGACCGTAATCAAAATGATTATCGAAATTATGCCAAGAAGAAGGACGGTGTTTCTCTTTTTCATTATATTTCTTTTTATCAATTCAAAATTATTTAATTTATTAATATGTGGTTGTGACCGGCCAAACATTAACCTTACATTAACCCTGCATTAACAAAATATTGAAAGCATAGGCATTATCTTTGATCTGTAAAACATAAAAAGAGGGTAGCGATGAAAAGACACGGTTTAATATTAATAGCACTTTTTCTGATATCTGTCAGTTCTTCATTTCAGCCTTCAGTTGCCCAGGACAAGAGCAAAGAGAACAAGGAAAGGGAATTAAGGATAAAAGAGGAATATGAAATTCAGAAAAAAGCTCTGGCTGATCAGAAGAAGGCAATAGAAGAACAACAAAAGCAAGCCCAGGAAGAGGTTGGCAAGGCAATTGTAATACAAAGGAGGGCACTGGACAAAGCTCTTGAGGAAGCCAACCAGCATATCGAATCAGCTGTACAGTTTAATGATGGGCTCAGAGTCTTCCGGGGCAGTGGCGACAGATCATTCCATGTAGAACCTTTTGATGCAAGATCTTTTTACGGGTATTCATTTCCTTATGGAGACGCTGAAAGGACAACCTGGGATTTTTCAAAATCAATTAAGGAGAATTCTTTTTCGAGGGATTACACTTTCGATGTCGAGTCAACAAAAAAGACAGTTATAATGGCTGTAAACGGTGATTGCAAGTCTGGGGAAATACGAATAAAGATTGTCATGCCTAATGGCAAGACCTATTCTGATATTATCATTGATGAATTTGGGAATCTTAACTGGAGAAAATCGTTCAACATATCTGAAGAGGAAAACAGGGACAAAGCAGGTACATGGAAATTTCAGGTCAATGCTTCGAAAGCAACAGGTTATTTCAAGATCTCTCTTCAGACCTATTAGTATTTCATTCCTGAGTCAAAGAGAGGCTGGTTGATCAATACCAGCCTCTCTTTTATTCTGTCTGTACTGAAGCCCTTCCTCCTTTTAAACTCTCAGCTCTGACGGTAAACTTTCCGTCACCTTTTACTATCCATTTGAGGTTAATTCTCTGATATCCCCTGATATTTTGTATTTCAAGCCTCCGGGGATTTTTCTTCTGATCAGCTGTAATATTAAGATCGGGATTCAAAACTATCATACCTGCTATAACTGACCCTCCGTCAAGATAAACATAGGCAGGAGGGTCAATTTTGTACCTCAGGTTAGAAGCAGAATGTGTAGGCAGCATGCGGGTGTTTACAACCGTTACCGTAACTTCCTTTAGTCCTCCTTCCATTTTGGTTACTTTCAGGTTTGTTATTTCCAGCTTTGGTGTCTGGTAAGCATTGTAAATACAAAAAGCAGCATTCCGGTGTGCATCTGATTCAAGAAGAAACCCGGGATGCAGCCTTCCGAAATTCTTGCTGAATCCTCCAACCTCAACTTCCCCGTAAACAGGATGATCGACTTTTTGCCATGGGATAAAAGAGTCTTCGAAGAGAAGGAGCCTGTCAAATTCATACTGATCTGTACTGACAGTATCATAAAACATCAGATAATTGCTCCATAGCTCATTAGAGTATACGAAACATCCCATTGCACCATGCCACCAGTCAACTTCCCCGCCATATACCGGATAGAGGTCCTTCCAGATCGTCAGAAGCTTATATCCGGGAATTATAAGTTCTCCTTTTTTACCGATAGCGTTAATGACAGCATCATCTGCAGAGCTGTATACCTCTGCGCCTCCTCCCTGAATTGAAGGACCCCTGAGGATCATTCCTCCTGAATTATGAAAAGACTGCGCACCGGCAATATTCCTGTGCCTTATAATGAAATTGCGCACTGCCTGGTTCTCAGGTTGTGAGAATGGATATCTGTGGGCTCCGTTCTGAACATAGTTTGGTTCCCAGTTAAAACCCCAATCCCTGTTACCGTCATATCCACCAGGACCATCTTCATTTATAAGGCCGTCACCATCATTGTCAATACCTTCCATACCCAGCATCTCGTATTCTCCTTTTTCACCCGGTTCAACGCGGATCATCCTGCGAGGATCTTTAGGATCTGGTATATATGCCCCGTCGGGATTCTTCCTTCTCATCTGACTGATGTTCTTATCGCCGTTCAGATCATCATACCCGTCCTCGTCAAATAATCCATCACGGTCATTATCCATGGGCATCAGACCTGAACGGGGTGGCACACCAACAGAAGTGAAATACTCCCGTGAATCAGGATTGATTGTTGGAGCAATATAAAAGGTTTTATCTTCAAGAAGTTTTTTGATAAAAACATTTTCATTATACATTTCACACAGGTACCATGCCGTGTACATTGCCATTTCCGTTCCCTGTATCTCAACAGAATGAATATTGCCGTCAATCCAGTAACCGGGCTTATGATCAGGATTACCTGCTTTTTTATCTGATATTATTATAACATGAATATCCCTTCCCTGATATGATTTTCCCAGCGTTTCAAGAGTAACAAGATTGGGGTAGGCGGCTGCAAGTTTCCTTAGAAGATCTGTCACTCCTGAATAAGTATAATATTTGTTCCAGGAAGTCTGTACCTTGGGATTCACGGGTGTGCCGGCTGCTTTAAAGAACAACTCATCGTTCTGGGCCAATGACGGGAACGTAAACAGAAATAGTAATGAGATGAGAATTGTATTTGTGATTATTTTTTTCATGATAGTCTGATTGAATTTTTCAGTTTATTTCAGTTCTGCAGAAGTTGAAATTATTCCTGTATTTATTGCACCGGCACTTATTTTTACCGTGCCTTTTCCTAATATTACCCAGTTTAATTCCTCTGACTGGCCTCCTTCGAGCCTGGGCAGCCTTTGGATGGGCTGTCCACTTAGAAATTTCTGGTTTTTTGAAGTCTCAAGCTTTATTCTCATCAGCCTTGTCCACATATTCAGTGCTCCTGATTCGGCACATGTGGCAAAGATCCCTTTGTTATGAACCTTAAGTGTTAATCTGAACAGATTACCCTCACTTTTCTCAACATTGATATCAAGGAATTCAAGTTCCGGATGCATGGCTGCCACTGCAATTATAAACTGATAGTTTTTTGTTATGAGATCTTCGAGTTTTTCAGCGGGAGGGTTGATCATGGTAAAAGGCCTGATGCCTCCTGTCTCAGTTTTTTTGTCCGGAAAATCAGGGTGTATTATTTCGGTCCAGGGAACAAACACATCTTCAATTTTATTTTCTTCTGCGAATTTCAGGAACATTACTTCTGCATTTTTTTCTCTTTCAACCGGAAACCACCATGCAGGAGTGCTGAAACTATATCTCCCGTAGTGGAAATATGCCCATTCCATGAAATTACCCGGGGGTGATTTTGCTGCCGGAGCACCTTCTATTCCTGTAATTTCATGATATTTTTCCGAGACCAGCTTGTTGATAGCTTCATCAGATTTAAGTATAGAAGTGAATTTTCTTTCCTGGCCTGTCATTCGCATCAGATCACTGTGCTGAAACTGACCCTGGAACTGACCCTGTTCGAATGTCTGAGGCCGCTGAGATGGCTGGGTGGAATTGCCGGTTCTCTCTGCAGCTTTCATAGGCTGACCCAGATTATCCTGGGGGCCAAAGGCAAATGTTGCATAGATATTGAAATGATCAAAAAGAAAATCAAGTACTGCTTTTGATTCAGGTTCTGATACAGGATGTAAACCTGCATGTGTACCGAATTCCTCATAATTGTATGACAGGTTTCTGTTGAAGCTTACTCCCCCTTCGGGATCCTCATTGAACAGGTTGTCTTTATCATTGTCAATTCCCTCGGAATAAACAAAATATGACCCTTTCTGCCCTTTTGACACTTGAGCCGGGACCATTATCCTTCTGTCCTCATCGCTTTCCATAAATGTACCGGCCTGATCAGACACACGAATAAGGGTTATCAGTCCGTCATTGTTAAGGTCTTCGAACGGATCTTCATTAAAAAGAAAATCTCTGTCATCATCTGTGGATCTGGAGTTTGCTATCCTCTCATATTTGACCGGCGCAAAAAACTGTTCTGTCGCATCAGGACTAACATCAGGAAAAACATAGAAGGTTACTTTGTCAAGCAAACCTTTTATTTCGGGAGAAGAAGAATTCTTAAGAAGCAATTCTGCAAATCCAAAAGCAAGCTCTTTCCCCAAAATGTGGCTGCCCTCAATACCTCCAAGAATAGCAATTCCGGGTTTATTATCCTTGTTACCGGTTCCGACTGTAATTACCCAGATATCTTTGCCGCCAGCAGTTTTAACCAGCGATTTAACCGTGCACATGCCAGAATATTCACTGACCATAGAGTTAATCTTCTGTGACATGCTTTTATGATTAATGTATTGATCCTGAGCTGAAATATGAAGGCAGCCCGTCATGACCATGGCTGCCATGACTGAGAATCTTAAAAATATTTTCATAACAGATTTTAAAAGTGGTTTAATATTCTACTTCTGGTTGTGATAATCTCTAAAAAGCGGATTAGCTTTCAAAAATAACTTATATTATTTTAATTGCAACACATAAACCTTTTGTTATGTTATGTGTTAAATTTGTAACCAAAATTCATTTTGATTGATGAAAAGAATATATTTCTTTTTGATAATATTATTAATTGCTTTTTCCTGTGGGAGGCAGTCGGGTCATTCAGATAATAAAATCATCACCGTGAGCATAGCTCCTTTTAAATACTTTGTTGAAGCCATAGCAGGTTCTGATTATACTGTGAATGTTATGGTTCCTGCCGGATCAAATCCTCATATTTATGAGCCTTTTCCTGAACAAATCTCAAAGCTCAGGAAATCTGATGCGTATATCAGTAATGGGTATCTCGGGTTTGAGATTACCTGGCTTAAAAGGTTTTATGAGACAAACAGAAAGATGAAGAGGCTTGATTTAAGTCTTGATATTGACCTTATAAAATCAGACCACCGCCACGAAAGTGATCATCTTGAAGGTGCTGATCCTCATTACTGGATGTCACCCAAAAATGCCAAACTTATTTCTTCTGGAATAAAGAAACTCATGATTAAGCTCGATCCTCAAAACAGCAGGCAATATGAAAACAATTACAGTCAGCTTGTTGCAAGAATAGAAGAGCTTGACAGAAAAGCAGAAGTTCTTTTTAATTCAGTTGAAAGGAGATCTTTTATGATCTTTCACCCGAACCTGGCATATTTTGCAAGAG
>DCVC01000305.1:6834-15848 GCA_002328625.1 Bacteroidales bacterium UBA2198 | reverse complement strand
CGGTAATCGAAATTATCTCCAAAACTGGCAACCAGTGAAGCCCCTGCGATCTTTCCGAAGGCAGTTATTGCATTGCCGTAATCAGCGGCATTCTTGTTGTTATAACATGCCCTTAATACATAGCATTTAACAAGCAGTCCGTAAGCGCTGTTCTTCGTTACACGGCCGAGGTTCTTTGAATCCCATGAAGAAGGAAGGATGGTAGCTGCCAGCTCAAGATCTTCAATAGCCTTGTCGAGCATCTGGAATCCTTCCGACGGGGGAAGAGTTGTGTTGTCAGTGAAAGATACTCTTGTATCGAGCAAAGGTGCTTTGCGGTACCAGTCCCACAACCTGTAAAAGGTCCATGAGCGAAGGAATAAGGCTTCTCCCTTGTTTGCATCTTTTAATCCGGCAGTAACATAAAATTTGTTTACTTCGGGATCTTCTATCTTATCCAGAACGAAATTGGCTCTTGCAGCCATCTGGTATAGCCGTTGCCACATTCTGAAGATGCGGGTGTTGGCTGCATTAAGCCCCGACCATGTCTCATATGACGAACCGGTTCCATCATAGGTTATGTCGTCACCGGCAAGTATTGAGAAGGTTATCGGACATCCCCCCTGGTTGGCCTGAGGGCCATAGATATCTGCCATTTTAGCATAGATAGAACCGATTGCCCGCTGGATCTTGTTCTCGGAATCAAAGTAGGCACCCTCCAATTCCTTCGACGGTGGAACATCAAGGTTCTTTTCACATGAAATGAAAACCAGAGAGGATAAAAGAAGTAGTGATGTTACCGCCAGGTATTTATAGTATTTACTAACTTTCATATCAGTAAGTTTTAAAGTTATACAATCAGAATTTGGCATTCAGTCCGAAAAACATGATTTTCGGAACCGGGTAGTTGTCATTCTCCGGATCGAGACCTGTGTATTTGGTTACAGTGAACAGGTTCGAAAATCCCACATAGACCCTGAGGTTCCTGATAGTTTCATTTGTGGCTTTATAAAATGAAGCAGGCAGTGAATATCCCATCTGAATATTTGCCAACCTGAGGTATGCCCCGCTTTCAACGAACCGGCTTGAGAATCTCATATTCCCGGCAGGGTCTCCAAAGATTGACCTGGGAATAGTGGTATTTGTGTTTGATGGAGTCCAGTAATTCAACACAGAAGTTAAAACGTTGCTTCCTGTAGTATTCGGATTCTCAAGGCTTTGCCTGACTGAATTCACTTTTTCAACGTCACCAACTCCGGTAAACTGAGCTGAAAAGTCAAATCCCCTGAACTGGGCGTCAAAGTTGAATCCAAAAAAGAATCCGGGGAGGGTTTTACCAAGATATACCTGATCATATGAATCGATCTTATTATCCGGTTCTTCTTTGTAGAATGTATCAGGTTCGGTTGGAGCACTCCTGACATCGATGAAGTATGTGTCGCCCGGTCGTACTTTGGCGGCCTGGTAACTGACATCAGTATTGCCGGCGAGCCATGCATCGATTTCTGCCTGTGTCTGAAAAATACCGCCATATTTATACCCCTTGATATAATAAAGAGGATATCCTTTTTCAATATTCCAGAGTGGTATATTCTTGTATGTGCTTTCGACACTATTTGTAACTGTAGTCAGATTGCCTCCAAGACTGAGAATCAGTTCTCCTATCTCCTTTGTATAATTCAAAGAGACTTCAATACCACTGTTTCTTACAGAAGCTATGTTGGCTTTGGGCTGTTCAATAAGTCCCAGACTTGAGGGAAGGCTCACTGACTGGAGAATACCTTCGTTGAGTTTATTGTAAAACTCAAAAGAGAGATTCAGACTGTTCATTAAAGCCGCATCAAATCCTATTGTAGTTGTACTTAGTTTTTCCCACTGCAGGCCCGGATTTGCCATTCCGAATACTGTGGCTCCTTCGCTCCAGTATCCTCGGCCTATGTTTGATGGATCGTTACCCCATACATAGTTTGGATTGGTTCTTATCGGAGACAGGAATGCCCAGGGAGTTACCTCCTGGTTGCCAAGCTGACCCCAGCCACCACGCAGCTTAAGATCGTTCAGCCATCCGATCCCGCTCATGAATGATTCTCCTGTAAGTCTCCATGCCAGTGAGAATGAAGGGAATATACCCCAGCGGTTCTCGGGGGCAAACCTGGAGCTTCCGTCGCGGCGGACCGTGGCATCAACATAATATTTCGACCTGAAGTTGTATGCTGCACGGATCATCTGGCCCACCAGAGCTGATTTTTCCCATGGTATTGATTCGGCTTGAGTATATTCTCTGGCACCGCTCAGCTTCCACAGATCAGGATTTAAGGTGGTCATATATTCCGTTGATCCATAACCGTACATCGACTTATACTGCTGGTTACTCAGGTTCATCAGCAAGTCGAGAGAATGATCACCGAACTTATTGTTATAATTTATGGTGAGTTCATTTACCATATTGCGGTTCCTGGTCCAGCGTTCTTCATAACTGCCAACCGAATTGCCACCTCCAAGAGAGCGGGGATCTCCGACTGTATAATTGAATACCGATGCTGCATAATCCGCAAATGAGTACCTTGTAAAATCATAATCATCAATATTTACACTGCCTTTAATCATCAGACCTTTGAATGGAGTAATTTCAGCATATACAGTTCCCATGTTCCTTATGTTTTTATAAGTCTGTGAGTTAAAGTCAACCAGTGCCGGAACATGGATCCTTGAACCCGTACCATGTATCCTGCTGCTTGAATAGGTACCGTTGGGAAGTACGCCTTCAACTTGCTTTGCCCATCCGCGGGGGCCGTTAGGATCATATATCGGCTGCCAGGGGGGAGTAAGTGCAGATTGATAGTAGTTGAAAAAATAGTCCTGGTCCCTTCCGTCACCCAGGGCCACTCTGAAGCTGGTACCCAGTTTAAGGTATTTGTTTATCTGGCTGTTAAGCTTGAACGAGCCTGATTTCCTGGTAAGGTAGTTTCCGGGCGCGGTTCCGTCAGTCGATCCGTAACCGAACGACAGATAATAATCGCTCCTATCTGTGCCTCCCGTAAGCCTGAGCGAATAGTCCTGAACGGGAGCATTTTTTACCATCAGGGCATCCTGCCAGTCGTACGTTTGGCTGTTGCCGAGATATTTCGGACTTGTCGGATCGAATAACCCAACATTTTCTGGTGCAACGGTGCTGGCAGGATCGGAAGCATATACTTCCTGGATGAATTTTGTATATTGTGCAGTGTTAAGGACGTCGAGCTTCTGCCTGACATTCTGAACTCCGTAGCGGGCACTGAATTCAATGGTCGGTTTATCGCCCATCCTGCCTTTTTTAGTGGTGATGAGGATAACGCCGTTGGCTGCACGCACACCATAAATTGCTGCTGCCGATGCATCCTTCAGAACCGAGATCGACTCAATATCGTTCGGATCGATAGTGCTCATAATATTTATTGGCCCTCTCACATCTGCAGCGCGTGCATCTTCTATGCCTTCAACGCCTGCCCCGTATTCAACAACGGGAATACCATCAATTACATATAGCGGACTGGATACTCCCCAGGTATTGATACCACGAATACGTACTGTGGGACGAACCATTGGGTTACCCGTGTTACCTGAAACCTGAACGCCGCTCATTTTCCCCTGCATGGCCATCTCACCCGACATTGTTACAACATTTTGTATCTTGCTGGCATCAATTGCAGAGATAGAAGTAGTTACATCTTTTTTAACACGGGTGCCGTAACCGATCACAATTACTTCTTCAAGGCCTCTGACTTCAGAAACGAGGGCTACATCAAGGGTTGTTCTTCCGCTTAAAGGAACTTCCTGAGCGACATATCCTATAAATGAGAATACAAGAACAGCATTTCTGTCAGTGACTATTATTGAGTATCTTCCTGCAGCATCGGAAGTTGTACCTACAGAAGTGCCCTTAACTACAATGTTCACACCAGGCATTGTTTCGCCGGTCTGAATGTCGGTAATTCTACCAGTGACAGTTTGTTGCTGTACCATCTTACTGGGAGCAATTACGATAAGGTTATTCTCAAGCACTTTGAAGCTTGCATCAGAAGACTCAAGAACTGATGCCAGGAGCTTGTCAAGTCCCACATCTGTGCCATCCAGCGTAATCTTTCTGTTAAGATCAATAAAGTCTTCATTATAAAAGAATCGGAAATCGGTCTTATCCTCGATATCACTGAATACTTCCTTTATACTAATGTCGTTATACGAGAAGGTCAGTTTGGTATATTGTGAATATGCCGAAGCTGAAACCTGCATAATTCCGACAAAGCAAAGCAAAAAAGATAGTCTCATAGCCAGGATTAAGGTTTTTGATACTGGAAATGTTTTCCAGATCATAGGTTTAGAAAAAATTATCATATTTTTACATTGTTAAAGGGTTAAACAATTCTGCCATCTCCTGTATACCATAAATGGCAGGATAAGATTAATCTGACAACGTGGGAGACTGGCAGGTCTCCCATCTTTTTATTTAATTTCATGGAGATCGGTTTTTCATGGTCAGGATTTATTAAAGGATTTCATAAATTTTGTTACCTGTTCTGTTGCTTGTACCTGGACCTTGAATCCTGGTCCTCATACAGATATATCTGGTTGTCAGTAGCCTCATACCTGATAGGTGCTGCCAGGGTCAAAGCGTTCAGAACCTGTTCCAGCGACTCTTCTTTCAGGGTTCCTGTGAATTTATAGTTAGACAGTACAGTATCCCTGAAGTTAATGGTGACATCATATCGTCTTTCCAGTATTGGCACAAGTTTACTGAGTTTCTCACTTCTGAAGATCCAGCGACTGTCCTTCCAGGATGTGGTAAGCTTGGTGTCTATCAGAGAGTCGATCCTGACTGAAACAGGTTTTATTTTTCCCGAAACATCATTTCTCTTGGCCTTAGGAGCCTGTTCATTAGTGTCCAGTCTCAGATTGCCACTGCTTTTGATAAAAATGGCTTTCTGATTTGGTTTAAGGAAAACAGGCTCAGTGGTTGAAAGACGCCCTTTCGCATCTATGTTATCAATTCTTATTATTCCCGTTTCAAGTGTTGTTTCAATAATACTTTCCTCAGTGTAAGCCTTGATATTGAAGGAAGTCGCAAGTGC
Organism: Bacteroidales bacterium UBA2198; assembly: GCA_002328625.1. Classification (GTDB taxonomy): domain Bacteria; phylum Bacteroidota; class Bacteroidia; order Bacteroidales; family VadinHA17; genus LD21. Next base: position 10,764 of record DCVC01000305.1, on the reverse strand, counting down.
GGTGATACATATTCCCGAGGCGGTTACCCTGAATGGCACGTCCTTGTTTTCAGCAACTGAAAAGAATGCTTCCCCTTCAAGTGTCACATCCCTTGTCCTGTTTCCAAAACCGGCTGAATAGATGAGCTTTGTTCCGGAGTTCAGCCATACTGAACTGCCATCGGGAAGGCTGATTACGGACCTTGAACCCCTGGGGGCTTCAGCTAAGAAATATTTGTCAGATGTAAAACCATCTTTTTTGTTGAATAACAAAAATGAACCGGCGCCAGCTGTAACAATTATAAATATAGCAGCAGCAACTTTGTAGATTGTTGAAATAGCAAAAGTAATTGTTTTCTTTCTGATTGGTCTTATATTGTTTTCCCTGATTTTACCAAGGAGGCTAGAATAAGCTATGTCAGTATCAGGCAGTTTTGTGCTAAGTAGTCCGGATGCATACCATATTTTCCCCGTTTCGAGGAAATCTGCCTTATTCTGCATATCTTTCTTAAGCCAGGTCAGTAATTCATCAGCCTGTTCCTGTGACAGCTTATTCTCATAATAAGCAATCATTGCCTCATAAAGGGAGTCTGAAATTCGATTCTCGTCCATAAATAACATATCTTTATGTATGACACAAAAAGATATGGCAGGTATTACAGCTTAATTAAATAAAGATAAGTCACCTCATTTCCCGGTGACTTATCATACCAACCCTAACTAACCTGAACCTATGAAAAATCTTATCAAACCTGACAATAAAACCATATTCAAATTTCCGGATGAAACGAAATACCAGGGCATTTAGCTTTTATAACGCAAGAGTATGTCTGTCTTATTACAATTCCGGAAAACTCTTTAATTTATGACACAGTTTTCTGCTTTCAGAATTACACGGACAGGAGAGTTTTTGTCGCCCTTATTACTGTCATTGTCTCATCGCGTACAAGTAATTATCAACAGCGCATCAAACATTATTTCACTGGATATTTGGCAGATTCACTTAAAACCCCTTGCAATTGAAGGTGAAATGGTTAAAACAAGAAGGATTTCATGGTCAGTTATCATTCCAATTGCTGCATTAGTTGCTTCGTTTTTTAAAGGGATTAACCAGGTTTTCCAGTTTATACAGGAATATTCCGGACTAATCAGTCACGGAATAATTGCAATTTTCGTGCTTGGCATTTTCTGGAAAAATACAACTGCCAAAGCTGCATGAATTGCCGTGCTGATTACTTTACCTGTTCCTTTATTTTTAAAATACTTGTTTCCGGTCCTGCCCTTTTTTGATAATATGCTTGCATCTTTCCTGATTATCAGCACTCAAATGATAATTGTAAATCTTTTTGATAAAAGAAGTGTTTTGAATAGGCAGAATTGGGAACTGCCCGAAGGTATATTCAGAATTGATGAACCTGTTTTTAAATGGTTTGCCACTGGTATTCCGGTTATTATTTGTTTATTGAATATATTTTCTCGAAAAAAAATTAATTATGAAGAACTTATTTTGTTTTCTTATCCCGGTCATCCTGATTGTCACAGAATCATGCCAGTCAGAAAAAGATTATTTTGTAAAATATGCAGCCAGTCCAATTATCAGCCTAAATGGAACATGGAAGGTGCTTAAGGGTTTTTATACGTTTCTATTTTTGATATACGGATTATTTACAATTCCAGAAAATCATCAATAATCACATTTAATTAATTATTAACAACATAGCAAAAATAGTATTATAATAAATCTATCAAAAAAACTTCGTAAATTTACCCATAATTACAAAACTACAAATCTATGTCACATTTAAAAGAGGGTATGAAAGCTCCAGGATTTGAAGGAACCGACCAGAATGGCAATATTATCAGGCTTGAAGATTTCACAGGTAAAAAACTGGTTCTCTATTTTTACCCAAAAGATAACACACCGGGATGCATAACCGAAGCGTGCAACTTAAGGGATAATCATGATCTGTTACTAAAAAAGGGATTTGCTGTAGTGGGAGTAAGCATGGACAGCGAAAAATCGCATAAAAGCTTTGCCGGCAAATATTCTCTCCCATTTCCACTGATAGCAGATACATTAAAAAAGATCCTCGATGACTATGGAGTCTGGCGTGAAAAAAAGATGTACGGAAGAAGTTTCATGGGAACAGTCAGAACAACGTTTATTATAGATGAAAAAGGATTTATTGAAAAAGTAATTTCCCAGGTTGAAGCAAAAGATCACACTAATCAGATCTTCAAACTATACAATTAACATAAGACAATATGAGCAACGAAAGAAAAGAGATCAACAAGGAGAAGCTTAAAGCACTGGAGGTTACGCTCGGAAAAATAGAGAAAGACTTTGGCAAGGGAACCATAATGAAGCTTGGCGACCATGCAATCGAGAATATCCAGGTTATTTCATCAGGTTCTATCGGGCTTGATTCTGCACTTGGCATAGGAGGATTTCCCCGCGGCCGGGTGATCGAAATTTATGGGCCTGAAGCATCAGGTAAAACAACCCTGGCTATTCATGCGATTGCTGAAGCTCAGAAAAACGGAGGGATAGCTGCAATAATTGATGCAGAACATACTTTCGATCGTAACTACGCCGAAAAACTTGGAGTAGATGTTGAAAATCTCCTGATCTCACAGCCTGATAACGGGGAACAGGCTCTCGAAATAACTGACAACCTTATCAGATCCGGTGCACTTGATATTATCGTTATCGATTCCGTTGCAGCACTGACACCAAAGGCTGAAATCGAGGGTGAAATGGGTGATTCAAAAATGGGACTGCAGGCAAGATTAATGTCCCAGGCACTGCGTAAACTTACAGCAAATATCAATAAAACAAATACCTCGTGCGTCTTTATAAATCAATTGAGAGATAAGATTGGGGTAATGTTTGGCAACCCTGAAACCACAACTGGCGGCAATGCCTTGAAGTTCTATGCTTCAGTAAGGGTGGATATCAGAAAGACGAACCAGATAAAGGAAGGAGAAGAGGTCATCGGTAACCGCACACGGGTAAAAATTGTAAAGAACAAACTCGCACCTCCATTTAAAAAGGCCGATTTTGATATCCTCTATGGAGAAGGAATCTCACAACTTGGCGAAATTGTGGACCTTGGCGTTGATTTCGATATATTAAAAAAGAGCGGATCGTGGTTCAGCTACGGAGACACAAAACTTGGCCAGGGCCGTGACGCTGTTAAACAGATCATTAAAGATAATCCGGAACTTTACGATGAATTAAAAGCAAAAATATCGGAAGCGCTCAAGAAAAAATAATCGAACAATTATTTCATATGCTATGAAAAGATCGTTTTATTCAGTGATGATCCTGATCATCCTTTTATTATTTTGCTGTAAAGAAAAGCAACAGACTGTCAGGGAACAAACCTCTCAGTTCAAAATCCAGCTCAGTGAAGAGGAGAAGGCAGGAGGTGTAATGACCCCGGAAATTATGTGGAAGTTTGGCAGGCGCGGTACTTTCACATTATCTCCGGATGGAACATCACTTATATACACTGTGACCACAATCGATCTCCCGACTGAAGTCAGAAAAACAGACATTTTTAAAATTCCTTCTGCTGGTGGTGATCCGGTGCAGTTAACAACTTCCGGCGGCAACTCACCGCAATGGTTTGAAAAAGGGAAAAAGATTGCATTTGTAAATAACGGGAAACTGATGACGATCAATGCAGACGGATCGGAACTAACGGAAATTGAAGGCATTGAAGATTTTGAGTTCTTCAGTATTTCCCCCGCCGGTAACAGGATCTGTTTTACAAGACGGATTAAACTTGATCCGACAGCAAATGAAAAACATAACATGCCAAAAGCCACTGTCAGAATAATAAATGATCTGATGTACAGGCATTGGGACTATTGGAATGATTATTCGTACAGCCATGTTTTTGTGGCTTCATTTAATGGTAAAAAGGTATCCGGTGAGAAAGATAT
>DCVC01000305.1:878-6761 GCA_002328625.1 Bacteroidales bacterium UBA2198 | reverse complement strand
AGTTCCGGTAAAGAGGTTAATATTACTGACGGGAACAGGGGTTATGACAGGAATCCTGTATTCTCTCCCGATGGTTCTAAAATTGCTTATCAGAGCATGGAAAGAGATGGATATGAAGCGGACCTCGATCGCCTTTTTATTTATGACATAAAGGAGGGTACCCGTAGATGGCTATCAAGAGGATGGGATTTCGATGTTGAGAATATCAAGTGGGCCGATGATCAGAATCTATATTTCACCTGTGCCCATCTTGGAACCACTCAGATCTTCACGATTAACATCAATGGGAAGAAAGTTGTTAAGGTCACAGAGGGTATACATGACCTGGGTCCCCTGGATATCAAATCAGGAGTGCTTGCAGCAGGACTCGTATCAATGTCGATGGCGCCTGAAATAGCTCAGGTTGATTTAAAAACCGGGGAAGTAAGACAGATAACGTTCATTAATAAACCAATCTATGAGTCTGTCAGGATGGGGAAGGTTGAAGAGAGGCACATAAAGACTAAGGACCTTAATGACCTGCAGATGTGGATAGTCTACCCTCCCGATTTTGATCCCTCAAAAAGATATCCTGCACTTTTATTCTGCAATGGTGGCCCTCAATCCTCTCTCGGACAATTCTGGTCGTATCGGTGGAACTTCCAGATGATGGCCGCAAAAGGATATATTGTATTTGCTCCGAACAGGCGAGGCAATTCCGGTTTTGGTCAGGCCTGGAAAGAACAGGTATCCGGTGATTATGGTGGCGCAAACATACAGGATTACCTTGATGCTGCCGATGCAATGTCAAAAGAGCCATATATTGATGCAGAAAGACTAGGTGCTGTGGGTGCAAGTTACGGTGGTTATTCGGTCTTTTACCTTGCCGGAGTGCATGGAGGCAGGTTCGGTGCCTTTATTGCCCATTGCGGTATGTTCAATTTTACAAGCTGGTACGGTACTACTGAAGAATTATGGTTCCCAAACAAAGATATCGAGGGCCCGTACTGGAACAGACCAAGAAGCTACAACTTCTCTCCTCACCTCAGGGTCGATCACTGGGACACACCAATACTTATAATTACAGGTGCCAACGATTTCAGAATACCCTATTCTCAAAGCCTGGAAGCATTTCAGGCAGCCCAGCTGCAAAATATTCCAAGCAGGCTGCTGTTTTTTGAGAATGAATCGCACTGGGTCCTCAAACCCCAGAATTCGGTAATATGGCAACGTGAGTTTTTCGAGTGGCTGGAAAGTTACTTACAGTAATTTCATAACACATTCCACCTTTTCCTCAAGAGGAGCCTCCCCTTCGAGCCAGTGGATCCTTACTCCCTTACGTTCCATGCCCCTGAACCATGTCATTTGTCTTTTCGCAAACTGATATATGGCAATTTCAAGGTCACGGATCATAACATCATAGGGCGATTTGCCTGTTAAATATAATGTAATATACTTATATTCAAGCCCGTAATAAATCAAATCCTCAACTCTTAAGCCGTCATCCATGAGCTTTCTGACCTCATCTATCATACCTTCTGACAGCCTCTGGTTAAGGCGTTCCGTAATCCGTCTGCGTCTTGCCTCTCTTTCATATTTTACGCCGATGATAACCGGTTTAAGCTCAGGAAACCTGGTTTTGTATCCTGTTTTGATTGTGGAATGGTGTTCAATTTCAATTGCTCTTATCATTCTTTTTTTAGTGTCAAGATCCGTTTTATTATGAAGCTTCTTATAAGTCGAAAGAATATCGATAAGTTCCTGCATTGTTTTCTTTTCCAGTGCCGACCGCAGACCGCTGTCGGGAGGAACCTCAACCATTTTATATCCGGTAATGATGCTGTCGACATACATTCCCGAACCTCCGCACACGACAGGTAAAACACCTCTCTCTTTCAGGTCATAATAAACCCTGATGAAATCGCTTTGATATTCAAAGACATTGTATTTATAACCAGGGGATGCTATATCAATAAGATGGCAGGGGATCTGCTTCCCGCAGATAAAATATTCGGAATAGTCTTTCCCGGTTCCAAGTGTCATGCCTTTGTAAACCTGCCTTGAATCTGCACTTATTATCTCTCCGTTAAGCCTGTATGCCAGCGCAACGGCCAGGGATGTTTTTCCCGAAGCAGTAGGTCCTGTAATTATCAGAATATCATAAGCTGAAATCTTTCTGTCTTCCATCTGCATAAGGAATTCTGAAGTGAAAGCAAGTTACCATAAATTTAGCTATTTTTGTTTAGAGAATATCAATGAAAGGGAGCACTGCAAATATTACAATAAAAAACAAGAAGGCGTATCATGATTATGAGTTCCTCGATAAATTTATTGCAGGGATAAAACTTACAGGAACTGAAATCAAGTCTCTGAGGTCAGGGAAAGCCAATCTTGCTGACTCATATTGCATTTTCAGAGACGGAGAACTGTACATGAGAGGAATGCATATTTCAGAATACTGGTGGGGAAATCTAAACAACCATGATCCTTTGAGGGAGAGGAAACTTTTGCTGACAAGCCGCGAGCTTAAAAAGATTGAAAGAAAGGTAAAAGAAACAGGACTGACCATCATAATCATAAAAGTCTTCATAAATGAAAGAGGACTGGCAAAAGCTGAGATAGCAATTTCAAAAGGCAAAAAAGAATACGACAAGCGTCAGACGCTCAAGCGCAAGGATGCGGACAGGGAACTGGATCGGGCAAGGAAACTCTGAATCAGAAGTTGGGACTGAGGAGATATCTTGAATAGAATTGAACTATACATTCAACAGCTTCGTCCGATGTATCAACGAGGATGAAAAGGTCAAGATCTTCAGTGGAGATATTGCGTTCTTCAGCGAGCATTACTTCTTTAATCCATTTTACCAATCCGTTCCAGTACTTTTTCCCAACAAGGATAATAGGAAATCTACCTATCTTTCTTGTCTGGATTAAGGTGATAGCTTCAAAAAGTTCATCAAAAGTACCAAATCCGCCAGGAAGTACTATAAAACCCTGCGCATATTTCATAAACATGACTTTCCTGACAAAAAAATGGTCGAAAGTAATGAGTTTATCGGAATCGATGAAGGTATTTGGTCTTTGTTCAAAAGGAAGGTCAATATTAATACCGACCGACTTGCCGTTGCCCCGTTTTGCTCCTTTGTTGGCTGCTTCCATTATTCCCGGTCCACCGCCGGTAATTACTCCGTATCCATTCTGTGTAAGCTTGAAAGCAATATCTTCAGCAAGCTTGTAATATTTATCATTATAGTGTGTTCTTGCTGAGCCAAAGATGGAAACACACGGGCCAATCCTTGCAAGCTTTTCAAAACCTTCAACCAGTTCTGAAATAATTTTGAAGACCCGCCATGAATCGGTTATATGAATCTCCTGCCATGTTTTCTGTTCGAATGCATCTTTAATCAGATCAGCTGGTTTCTCCATTTTGGACATCGGTAAAATGATTAAACAACTTCAAATATAGCTAAATTCTATGCCTCAAGTTCAGGTTTAAGAAATATTCCTGTATAGCTTTCACTACAATCAATCAGTTTTTCGGGTGTTCCCGCAAAAACAACATTACCTCCTGATTTCCCTCCTTCTTTTCCCAAATCCAGGATATAATCAGCCATTTTAATAACATCCAAATTGTGTTCAATAACAATTACTGTATTTCCCCTGTCCACAAGTTTGTTCAATACTTCCAGGAGCACTCTTACATCCTCGAAGTGAAGTCCTGTTGTTGGTTCGTCAAGGATATAAAGCGTTTTACCGGTATCACGCCTTGCAAGTTCGGTAGCAAGCTTCACCCTCTGGGCTTCACCACCTGAAAGTGTTGTTGACTGTTGACCCAGCCTTATATAGCCAAGACCTACATCCTGTAATGTTTTTATTTTGTGAAAGATTGATGGCACGTTTGCAAAAAACGAGACCGCCGTATTGACATTCATTTCAAGAACGTCACTTATTGATTGTCCTTTATATCTGACCTCAAGAGTCTCACGATTATATCTCTTTCCGTTACATTCAGTGCAATGAACATAAACGTCAGGGAGAAAATTCATCTCAATCGTTTTCATTCCTGCTCCTTCACAGCCTTCGCAGCGGCCTCCCTTTACGTTGAATGAGAACCTGCCTGCGCCAAAACCTCTAATTTTTGCCTCTGTGGTTTGCTCGAACAATTTGCGGATATCTGTAAATACCCCTGTATAGGTCGCAGGATTTGACCGTGGTGTTTTTCCTATGGGGGACTGGCTTACCTCAATCACTTTATCCAGGTGCTCAAGCCCGGAGATGTCTTTATAAGGCAACGGCAACTTGCCTGAATTATGTAATCTCTTTGCCAGGGCAGGATGAAGGGTCTGGTTAATAAGCGATGATTTACCGCTGCCAGAAACTCCTGTTACACAGATGAATGTGCCAAGAGGCAGTATAATATCAATGTTGTTAAGATTATGACCTGATGCACCTGTCATCACAAGGAGATGTCCGTTACCTGACCGTCTTTTTACAGGTAAATGAAATTTCTTCTTATTATTAAGATAGCTGGATGTCAGCGTATCAAAATTCTTCATTTCATCAGGTGTACCGGAGGCAACCACGCGGCCTCCGTGCCACCCTGCTCCTGGCCCCATATCAATAATGTAATCGGCCGACAATATCGTTTCCCTGTCATGCTCAACAACTATCACCGAATTGCCGCTATTCCGCAACTGCCGCAGCGACGAGATCAATCTCCTGTTATCCCTCTGATGCAAACCTATACTTGGCTCATCAAGTATATACAGGACATTTACCAGCCTTGATCCGATTTGTGTTGCAAGTCTTATCCTCTGGCTTTCCCCCCCTGAGAGCGTTCTGGCACCACGGTTTAAAGAGAGGTAATCAAGTCCTACCTCGAGAAGGAATCCAAGTCTCGCCCTTATCTCTTTAAGAATCTCTGAAGCAATTGCCTTTTGTTTGTCAGACAACTTCTCCTCAACACCTGTCAGAAAATCAAACAACTCCCTGATATCCATGGCAGAAAGCTCACCAATATTTTTCCCGGCAATCATGAAAAAAAGCGATTCTTTTTTAAGCCGTGTCCCATTGCATTCCGGGCAGGGGTCGTACTGAACATACTGATCCTTTATTCGCGCGCCATTTTTCTTGCCGTTAAAAACTTCAACATTTCCAACAAAATTTACAACACCTTCAAAAGTCAGAAAGTAATTAGAAGTCATACCAAGTGGAGTATTTGATAATTTCAGGACTTCATCGGAACCGTAGAGAACCTTGTTCAAAGCCTCTTCCGGAATATCTCTGATTGGTGTATCGAGGGTGAATCCATTCTTTTCAGCGATGGCTTCAATTTGCCAGAATATCCATACATTCCGGTATTTCCCCAGAGGCTCAATGCCTCCTTTCCTGATACTCAGGCTCCTGTCAGGAATAAGTTTCCTTAGATCAATACTTGATATCTCACCAAGTCCATTACAATGAGGGCATGCTCCCTGAGGTGAGTTAAATGAAAATGAGTGAGGAGCAGGCTCATTATAAGATATTCCTGTAACCGGACACATAAGCTGACGGCTGAAGAACCTGGGTTCCTGGTTCTCCGGTTCCAGAACCACCATCACTCCATCTCCCTGGTTGAGTGACAATAATGCCGAATCGCGAAGTCTCTTGTCAGTAACCTCGCCAACATTGAATTTGTCGATCACCACCTCAATAAAATGAGTTTTGTACCTGTCAAGTTTTAAGCCCGGCACCAATTCTTTCATCTCTCCATTTATCCTGACATTAAGGAATCCTTTCCTCCGAAGTTGTTCAAAAAGCTCTTTATAGTGCCCCTTCCTTCCTTTGACCACCGGGGAAAGAAAGTAAACCTTTCTGCCTGTAAACCGGCTCTTGACTAGTTCAAGGATCTGATCATCAGTATAT
>DCVC01000305.1:0-863 GCA_002328625.1 Bacteroidales bacterium UBA2198 | reverse complement strand
TCAATTGAGATTACCGGACTTAATCCTGTTATTTTATCGACATCCGGTCTTTCCATCCCTCCCAAAAACTGACGGGCATAGGCTGAAAGAGTTTCCATGTAACGTCGCTGCCCTTCGGCATATATCGTGTCAAAAGCAAGAGATGATTTTCCGCTCCCACTCAAACCTGTAATTACAACCAGCTTGTCTCTGGGAATAGTTACATCTATATTTTGTAAGTTGTGAACCCTTGCTCCAAAAACGGTTATTTGCTCACTCATATATGCACTGAGTCATCAAAAAATCACTAAATCATATCAACGTTCACCATATTGCGCATACCCTTTTCAGGAACTTTTATCAAATATTCCTTGTTTGACCTTGGGGTGAGATATGGTTTTCTGAGCCAGGGATTCAGGAATTTTAAGATCTTGTAATTTGTATTATATCTCTTTGCAAAGACCGCAAAGTCATTTATGGCCGTATCAACTTTCACTTCAAAATACTTTAATTCCGGATAAAGATCATTTTTATCTATTGAGAATCCATATTTAGATGGCTCCGAAATTACCAGCTTGTAAGCGACAGCCCTGAAAATATACCTTGCCGTCTCATCGGCAAGGAGAAGGTCGTAATAGTTGTTTTGTTTCTGTATTGCTATCTGTTCGTCTATTGCCGCCCTACCACCGTTATAGGATGCAGCTGCGAGGGTCCAGTTCCTGTATTTCTCATAAGATTTCAGAAAGTACTCGCAGGCGAATTGTGTGGATTTTTCAATATGATAGCGCTCGTCAACAACATTGTTGATCTCCATGCCTGCCTCCTTCCCGGTTGCGGCCATTATCTGCCAGAAACCGGTAGCTCCGGCCGGACTTATCATATTA
>DCVC01000191.1:13850-18890 GCA_002328625.1 Bacteroidales bacterium UBA2198 | reverse complement strand
CCACATTCATGAAGGTCAAGTTCGGGGCCAACTACAATAACTGAGCGTGCCGAATAATCAACTCTCTTTCCGAGAAGGTTCTGACGGAACCTGCCCTGTTTACCTTTAAGACTGTCGCTCAATGATTTAAGAGGGCGGTTAGCATCTGTTTTAACAGCATTGGCTTTTCTTGAATTATCAAAAAGAGAATCTACAGCCTCCTGGAGCATACGTTTCTCGTTACGCAGAATTACCTCAGGAGCCTTTATTTCGATAAGTCTTTTAAGACGGTTATTCCTGATAATAACTCTTCTGTACAGATCATTAAGGTCACTTGTTGCAAAACGCCCTCCATCAAGGGGAACCAGAGGCCTGAGCTCAGGTGGAATAACCGGAACCACTTTTATAATCATCCATTCAGGTTTGTTAACATGCTGTGAATCTCTGAAAGCTTCTACTACCTGAAGTCGCTTAAGTGCTTCGTTCTTACGTTGTTGCGATGTCTCAGTATTGGCTCTGTGACGCAGGGAGTATGACATCTCATCAAGGTCGATCCGGCTGAGAAGCTTATAGAGAGCTTCTGCTCCCATATCTGCAACAAACTTGTCAGGATGAGTATCTTCAAGGTACTGGTTCTCTTTCGGAAGCGATTCTGTTATCTCAATATATTCTTCTTCGGTAAGAAAATCAAGGTATTTTACACCATCAATGGCTTTTATACCAGGGTTGACTACTACATACCGTTCGTAGTAAATGATTGAGTCAAGCTTCTTGGTTGGAAGACCCAGCAGATAACCTATTTTGTTTGGCAATGACCGGAAGTACCATATATGAGCAACGGGCACAACAAGTGAGATATGTCCCATCCTTTCGCGGCGAACTTTCTTCTCGGTCACTTCTACTCCGCATCGGTCACAGACAATACCTTTGTACCTTATTCTCTTGTACTTTCCGCAATGACATTCATAATCTTTTACCGGTCCAAAAATCCTTTCGCAGAACAGTCCGTCCCGTTCAGGTTTATAGGTACGGTAATTAATCGTTTCAGGCTTCAGCACTTCACCGCTTGAGCGATCCAGTATCTCCTCCGGTGAAGCCAGACCTATCGAGATCTTTGAGTAACTTGTCTTTGTTTTGTTATCTCTTCTGAATGACATATGCTGAATTATTTTTAATAGAATTTAAAATTTAATAAAGGATGAGTTTTTAATCAAGTATAACACTCAAACCCAACCCTCTCAGTTCATGGAGCAGCACGTTAAGTGACTCAGGAATACCGGGTTGAGGCATAGGTTCTCCTTTTACAATAGCCTCGTATGCTTTGGCCCTGCCTACTACATCATCCGATTTAATTGTAAGTATCTCCTGTAAAACATGAGCTGTTCCAAACGCTTCAAGAGCCCATACTTCCATCTCACCAAAACGCTGGCCTCCAAACTGTGCCTTTCCACCCAGAGGCTGCTGAGTGATCAGGGAATACGGGCCTATAGAACGGGCATGCATCTTATCATCAACCATATGACCAAGCTTGAGCATATAAATGACACCTACAGTTGCCGGCTGATCAAATCTTTCACCCGTTCCGCCATCGTAAAGATAAGTCTTGCCATATTTCGGAAGGCTTGCTTTTTCTGTGTATTCAGTGATCTGATCAATCGTTGCCCCGTCAAATATGGGAGATGAAAACTGAAGTCCCAGCTTTTGCCCCGCCCATCCGAGAACAGTTTCATAAATCTGTCCGAGGTTCATTCTCGAAGGAACTCCGAGCGGGTTAAGAACTATATCAACAGGCGTACCATCTTCAAGGAAAGGCATGTCTTCCTGACGGACAATCCGTGCTACAATACCTTTGTTGCCATGACGTCCTGCCATCTTATCTCCGACTTTTATTTTACGTTTCTTGGCTATATAAACTTTGGCAAGCCGCACTATTCCCGCAGGCAGTTCATCTCCAATGGTAATGTTGTATTTATTGCGCTTATAAACGCCATCAATCTCCTTATATTTAATAATATAATTATGCAGGAGTTGTTTTATGCTGTCGTTTTTCTTCTTATCTGTGGTCCATTTATTAGGATTGATATTAAGGAAATCGATTTCCTGAAGCTGCTTAAGAGTGAACTTGCTTCCTTTCGGGATAACATCAACATTCAGATAATCCTTAACTCCCTGTGAGGTTTTGCCGTTCACCAGTATAAAGAGCTTATCAACCAGCCGGGCCTTCAGTTCTTCGATGTTTCTTTCAAATTCAGACTCAATCTTATCGAGCAGGGGTTTTTCTATTGCTTTTGCCTTTCTGTCTTTTATTGCCCTTGTGAACAGTTTTTTATCAATGACAACACCTTCGAGCGAAGGACCGGCTTTCAGGGATGCATCCTTGACATCTCCGGCTTTATCTCCGAATATTGCCCGGAGTAATTTTTCTTCGGGAGAAGGATCTGATTCTCCTTTAGGAGTGATTTTTCCAATAAGGATATCCCCGGGCTTAATATGAGCTCCAATCCGGATGAGTCCGTTTTCGTCAAGATGTTTCGTTGCTTCTTCACTGACGTTCGGGATGTCGGAGGTAAGCTCTTCAAGACCCCTCTTTGTGTCGCGAACTTCAAGAAGATACTCATCTATATGAACTGAGGTGAACATATCGTCCTGTACTACTTTCTCGGAAATAACTATTGCATCCTCAAAATTGTATCCTTTCCATGGCATGAAAGCCACTTTAAGGTTACGCCCCAGTGCCAGTTCACCGTTTTTCGTTCCATAGCCTTCCGTGAGCGCCTGTCCTTTAGTTACTTTCTCACCTTTCTTAACTACAGGTACAAGATTTATACAAGTATTCTGGTTTGTCTTTTTATATTTTGGAAGGATATAGTGTTTTACATCATCATCAAAGCTCACAAATTTCTCCTCATCAGTGCGGGTGTAACGGATAACTATCTCGTTGGCATCCACATATTCAACAACCCCGTCGCCTTCAGCAACAAATAATATACGGCTGTCTATTATCACCTGTGCTTCAAGACCTGTACCAATGATTGGTGATTCAGGATTTATAAGCGGAACTGCCTGGCGCATCATGTTTGAACCCATAAGAGCTCTGTTTGCGTCATCATGCTCAAGGAAAGGAATAAGTGAAGCAGCTATTGAAGCAATTTGATTGGGAGCGACGTCCATAAGGTCCACTTTACTGACCTCCTCAAAAGGATAATCAGCTTCGTACCTGCATTTTGCCCTTTGATTTTCAAAATGCCCGTCCTTCAGCAGAGGAGCGTTAGCCTGTGCAATTATCTTCTCTTCCTCTTCTTCAGCGCTAAGCCACATGATCCCTTCTTCACTGAAATCGACCCTGGCATCTTTGACCTTGAGGTACGGAGTCTCAATAAATCCCAGATTGTTAATCCTTGCATAAACACAGAGTGATGATATAAGCCCGATATTTGGTCCTTCCGGAGTCTCAATAGGACAGAGGCGCCCATAATGGGTATAATGAACGTCCCTCACCTCAAAACCGGCTCGTTCGCGTGAAAGTCCGCCAGGACCCAGAGCCGACATGCGTCTTTTATGGGTCATCTCAGCCAGAGGGTTGGTCTGATCCATAAATTGGGAAAGCTGGTTGGTTCCGAAGAATGAGTTAATTACTGATGAAAGGGTTTTTGAATTGATAAGATCAACCGGCGTGAACACCTCGTTATCTCTGACATTCATCCTCTCACGTATTGTCCTTGCCATACGGGCAAGTCCAACGCCAAACTGGGCATACAACTGTTCTCCGACCGTGCGCACCCTCCTGTTGCTCAGATGGTCTATATCATCGATATCCGTTTTTGAGTTGATAAGTTCGATAAGGTATCCGATGATCTTAATAATGTCTTCCCTGGTGAGGATCTTGACATTCATGTCTGTCTCCAGACCCAGCTTTTTGTTAATCCTGTAACGCCCTACTTCACCAAGGTCATATCTTTTATCTGAAAAGAATAATTTATCAATAACATCTCTTGCAGTTGCCTCATCGGGAGGCTCAGCGTTGCGTAGCTGACGATAGATATATATAACGGCTTCCTTTTCAGAGTTACATGGGTCTTTCTGCAGTGTATTGTATATAATTGCAAAATCCGACAGTGATGTGTCCTCTTTATGTAACAGCACAGCTTTGGCACCTGAATCAACAATCAGGTCAACGTGTTCCGGTTCGATGACGGTCTCCCTGTCAAGAATCACTTCATTTCTCTCTATTGATACAACCTCACCTGTGTCTTCGTCAACAAAGTCCTCAATCCAGGTTTTCAGTACCCTGGCGGCAAGTTTACGTCCTACCAGTTTCTTTATGCTGGTTTTTGAGACCTTATGCTCCTCAGCGAGATTGAAGATCTCAAGGATCTCCTTATCACTTTCAAAACCAATGGCTCTGAGCAGTGTTGTGACGGGAAGCTTTTTCTTCCTGTCAATATATGCGTACATGACATTGTTTATGTCAGTGGCAAATTCGATCCACGATCCCTTGAAAGGTATAATGCGTGCCGAATATAGTTTTGTACCATTTGCATGAATACTCTGTCCGAAGAAAACTCCCGGAGATCTGTGCAATTGTGATACAACAACTCTTTCAGCACCATTAATAACGAAAGTTGCACGTTCCGTCATATATGGAACAGTGCCGAGATAAACATCCTGGATTACAGTATCAAAGTCTTCATGTTCAGGATCAGTACAATAAAGTTTCAGTTTGGCTTTTAGCGGAACACTGAACGTTAATCCTCGTTCGATACATTCTTCAATTGTATAACGCGGTGGATCGATGTAATAATCCAGAAACTCAAGTACGAAATTGTTCCGTGTATCAGTGATTGGAAAGTTTTCGGTAAAGACTTTGTAGAGCCCCTCCTTTTTCCTGTTCTCCGGTGTGGTCCCAAGCTGAAAAAATTCACCGAATGACTTCAACTGAACTTCCAGAAAATCCGGATAGTCAAGTTGATTTTGTCTGGATTCGAAACTTATTCTGTCAATATTTTTTGAGAACATTTATGTTATAGGATTAAGTGAACTTACATTTAAACACGTAAAAGG
>DCVC01000191.1:0-13765 GCA_002328625.1 Bacteroidales bacterium UBA2198 | reverse complement strand
CCAGCGCTAACCGGGCCGGCTACAGCTACTGCTGTGGCTGCAGGCTCAATACCATAATCTTCTTTTAGTATTTTTGCCAGTTCGTTTACCTCTTTAACAGACAGGTTTACCAGTTCTTCTGCAAATTTCTTAAGATCTGCCATTTTTATCGAATTTTTAATTAATTATACTTTTACTATTTTTCTTTTTTGGAAAGTGTTTCAAGAACACCATGAATTTTATTTCCTCCTGCCTGTAGTGCAGATATAACGTTCCTGGCGGGGGACTGAAGAAGGAGAATAATATCTCCAATCAGTTCATCCCTTGTTTTTACGAAGACAAGCATGTCGAGCATATTATCTCCGATATAAACTGATTCCTGGACGTATGCACCTTTCAGCAAAGGTTTATCATGTCGCCTCCGGAACTCCTTTATGAGTTTTGCAGGAGCGTTTCCGCTGTTGGCAAACATGACGGACGTAGTACCTTTCAGAACCGGAAAAAGTTCTTCAAAGTTACCCTCAGACTGCTCCAGTGCTCTTTTCAGAAGAGTGTTTTTAACGACAATAAGTTTAATATCCGATTCAAAACATTTTCTCCTGAGATCACTTGTATCAGCAGCATTCAGCTGAGCAGTATCAGTCAGATAAAAGTGGTTGTACTCTTTTATTCTCTCAGCAAGGCTGTCTATAATAGTATTTTTTTCTTCCCGTCTCATAATTCCTTTTTGAGTTTTAACTTTACAATTTAATCATCAAGACCTTTAGGATCTATTTTAATGCCCGGACTCATTGTGCTTGAAAGAAAGAGGCTACGGATGTAGGTTCCTTTTGCGGCGGCCGGTTTCAGTTTATTTACCATATGGATAAATTCCCTTGCATTCTCGACGATTTTAACTGGTTCGAATGAGACTTTTCCTATTGAGGCATGAATGATCCCGTTTTTATCAACCTTGAAATCAATCTTCCCCTGCTTTACTTCTTTAACAGCCTTACCAATTTCCATTGTAACAGTTCCACTTTTAGGGTTAGGCATCAGTCCCCGAGGGCCCAATATCCGGCCTAACTGACCGACTTTCCCCATCACGGATGGCATGGTTATGATAACATCAATATCTGTCCAGCCAGCTTTGATCTTTTCAATATAGTCATCAAGACCTACATGATCGGCACCGGCTTCTTTTGCATCACTTTCCTTGTCAGGAGTACACAGTACAAGAACTCTAGTCTGTTTTCCTGTACCATGAGGGAGTGAGACAACACCGCGCACCATCTGGTTGGATTTTCTTGGATCGATACCTAACCTTACATCCAGATCGATTGAAGCATCAAATTTTGTTGTTGTTATTTCCCTGACCAATGCCGATGCTTCTGTCAACGTATAAAGCTTGTTCCTGTCGAATTTCTCATTGGCAAGCTTCTGGTTTTTAGTAAGTTTAGTCATTTTTTTGTTAATTAATTTTTTAACGGGAACTCTCCTTTAACAGAAATTCCCATACTTCTTGCGGTTCCGGCTACCATCTTCATGGCTGACTCCAGTGTAAAACAGTTCAGGTCCTCCATCTTCTCTGCCGCAATTGTTTTTACCTGGTCCCAGGTGACAGTTGCCACCTTGTTTCTGTTTGGTTCCTGAGAACCTTTCTTAGCTTTAGCCACTTCAAGAAGCTGAACAGCTACCGGAGGTGTTTTGGTTACAAAATCAAATGATTTATCCGAATATACCGTAATAACCACCGGGATTACTTTTCCAGCTTTTTCCTGGGTCCTCGCATTAAATTGCTTGCAAAAATCCATGATGTTAACACCTTTTGATCCCAATGCAGGACCAACAGGTGGGGATGGGTTAGCTCCTCCGCCACGTATCTGTAATTTGATAATTCCAGCAACTTCTTTTGCCATAATTTAAAATTTGCTTGTTTATTGCGAGAGCATGACAGTTATTCAGGAAGCATTATGAATATTATAACTGTCAATATCTTCTGTTAATTTTCCTTTTCTACCTGCATAAAACTTAGCTCAAGGGGTGTTTTTCTGCCAAAGATCTTAACCATCACCTTGAGTTTCTTCTTTTCATCATTAACCTCTTCAATAACTCCTGTAAAGCTGTTAAAGGGACCGTCAATAACCTTTACCGATTCCCCGACAAAGAATGGAACATTCAGTTCCTCGTCACTTGCATTAAGCTCATCTACCTTTCCGAGTATCCTGTTTATTTCCGATTTTCTTAAAGGTACAGGTTCACCATCCTGTGAACCAAGGAATCCGATGACATTCGGGATATTTCTTAAAAGATGAGGTATCTCACCTGTAAGAACTGCTTCAACCAGCACATAACCAGGGAAGAATGTTCTCTCCTTGCTTATTTTTTTTCCTGATCTTATCTGGTAAACCTTTTCGGTAGGTATAAGCACCTGTGAGACGAATTCTTCAAGTTTGAGGCGTGCGACTTCATTGTCGATATACTCCTTAACCTTTTTTTCCTTCCCGCCGATAGCCCGAAGCACATACCACTTCTTTACATTCTCACTCATCGGGACAAATCTCCTGATTAATATAACAAACTATAAATGAATTCCATAACTCTGCTGAATACAAAATCCATTGCCGCAACTATCAGAGCTATAATAAGAGTAGTTACCAGAACAAGTGTTCCGCTGTTCTGAAGCTCAGACCATGTAGGCCATGTTACCTTGTGTATAAGCTCTGTATATGATTCCTTTAAGTATCCTTTAATATTCATTTGCACTTGATATTTTGCACGGGAGGAGAGACTCGAACTCCCGACACCTGGTTTTGGAGACCAGTGCTCTACCAACTGAGCTACACCCGTATCTGGTATTTTGTTGTAGTAGAGTCATAATGCATAACGACTCTACTACAATAACTTTTTTATCCAAAACGCTAGTTCAATATTTCGGTAACCTGACCTGCTCCTACGGTCCTTCCTCCTTCACGAATAGCAAAACGGAGACCCACATTAATGGCAACAGGGTAAATAAGGTCAACAGTAATTGTGACATTATCCCCAGGCATTACCATTTCTCTTCCTTCAGGCAGAGTAATCTCGCCAGTGATATCAAGTGTTCTTACATAAAACTGGGGACGATACTTGTTATGGAACGGAGTATGGCGTCCGCCTTCTTCTTTCTTAAGAACATAGATTTCAGATTTGAATCTGGTATGCGGTGTTATTGATCCCGGCTTTGCAAGAACCATTCCTCTTTTTATTTCTTTCTTGTCAACCCCGCGTAGAAGAAGGCCGACATTATCGCCTGCTTCACCTCTGTCGAGTATCTTACGGAACATTTCCACACCAGTACATACCGTTTTGCGTTTTTCGGCGCCCAATCCGATCATTTCCAGCTCATCGCCAGTAAGGACTACTCCTGTTTCAATACGTCCGGTTGCTACTGTACCACGTCCAGTAATTGAAAAGACGTCCTCAACCGGCATCACGAATGGTTTCTGATTGTCGCGGGGAGGTATGGGAATAAATGAATCAACAGCGTCCATCAGTTCAACAACTTTTTCTTCCCACTTGGGTTCACCATGCATTGCGCCAAGGGCTGAACCGCGTATAACCGGGGCATTATCTCCGTCAAATTTATAGAAGTTGAGAAGATCGCGAACTTCCATTTCAACAAGGTCAAGAAGCTCCTCATCATCAACCATGTCAACTTTATTCATAAATACGAGCACCTGTGGAACGTTAACCTGACGTGCAAGAAGAATATGTTCGCGAGTTTGAGGCATTGGCCCGTCAGTTGCAGCAACTACAAGTATTGCTCCGTCCATCTGGGCCGCACCGGTTACCATATTTTTTATATAATCGGCGTGACCGGGGCAGTCAACATGTGCATAGTGACGTGTAGCTGTCTGATATTCAACGTGAGCGGTATTAATTGTAATACCCCTTTCTTTTTCTTCAGGAGCATTATCAATTGAGTCAAAATCCCTTATTTCAGAGAGACCCTTTTTGGCAAGGACCATAGTGATCGCTGCTGTCAAGGTGGTCTTACCATGGTCAATATGACCAATTGTGCCAATATTTACATGCGGTTTCGACCTGTCAAATTTTTCTTTTGCCATAACTCCAAGCGTATTAAATTTAGTTTATCTATATTCAGTATAAATTCGTTATCCTGTTGAGCCGGAGAGGGGAATTGAACCCCTGACCCCTTCCTTACCAAGGAAGTGCTCTACCCCTGAGCTACTCTGGCATCAAAAAGTGAGCGGGAGACGGAGCTCGAATCCGCGACCCTTAGCTTGGAAGGCTAATGCTCTACCAACTGAGCTACTCCCGCTTATTATCATCCAATGAGGCCCGTATCAACTTCCCGCTATCCTTTCCAGAGTACGGTCCACCCCGTTTTAAGTGGGGAGAGCAGGATTCGAACCTACGAAGGCATTCGCCAGCAGATTTACAGTCTGCCCCAGTTGGCCGCTTTGGTATCTCCCCTCCTGAAACAGAGTTTATCTCTTAAGACACACATTTACAACTCTTTCAAGAGCCGATGAAGGGACTCGAACCCCCGACCTGCAGATTACAAATCAGCTGCTCTGACCAACTGAGCTACATCGGCAATTTAAAGAACGTCCCGCAAGGGCATAATACACCCTCAAAAATCGGTCTGCAAATGTATGAATTTAAATTTCATTTATCAAAAAAATCCAAAATAAATTTTTGAACACCAATCCTATACCCCTCTCTTCTTCTGTTTATATCTGGTAATCTGTTTTTTAAGAGCATCTACAGCCTGATCAGTCGCCTCTTCAAATGACTTGCTTTGCTTCTTTGCAAACAAAGGTCCACCCCTTAACTCCAGCCTGATTTCGCTAATTTTGTTCTCACGTTCCTGATCTTTATTAAGTCTCAGGTACACCTCTGCATTAACAATTCCCTCACCAATAAGCGTGAGTTTATCCAGTTTCTGATGAACAAAGTCTATTAGCTTTTTGTCGGCATCAAACCGCACTGAATGAATCTGAACGTTCATAGTAGTACCTCCTGTTTATTTGATTAATATTTAAGCTCTTGGATGAGCCTGTTTATATATTTTCCTGAGTTTTTCAAATGTATTATGTGTGTAAATCTGAGTGGCCGAAAGGTTCGCATGACCCAAAAACTCCTTGATGGAGTTAAGATCAGCACCCCTGTTAAGCATATGCGTTGCAAATGTATGCCTGAGTATATGAGGACTTTTCTTTTCGATAGTTGTGACCATTGCGAGATAATCCTTAACTATATTATAAACATACTTATCATATAACTTGTTTCCTTTATCATTTACAAAAAACCAGTTCTCATCCCTGTTGACTCTGTAATCTTCACTCACTCTGATATATTCTTCCAGCCGTACTATAAATGATTTCATCAAAGGGATTATCCGTTGTTTGTTTCTTTTGCCGGTTACCTTTGCCGAAGCTTCCGGAAGATCAATGTCATTATATCGAAGATTGATCAGTTCCGATCTTCTCATCCCGGTTACATAAAGCATCTCAATGATGGTCCTGTTCCTGATGCCTTTAAAATCATTGCCAAAATCATAATTATCAAGCAATCTGGTCAGAGATTCCTCTTCAACAAAAACAGGCAGCCTTTTTCTGGTTTTGGGTAATACAACTTTTTCCAATGGATCCGTATTAATTCTCCCTTCCTTTCTCAAATACCGGAAGAAGACCCTGAGGCAGGAGATTTTCCGGTGTACACTGACAGGGGAATAATCATTCTCAAGAAGTCTCACGATCCACGATCTGATATCCTGTGAAGTTACTAATTCAGGCTCTGCGGATAAATTTTGTTCCGACAGGAAAGAAGAAAACTGCTCGAGATCGTTTGAATAGGACCTGACTGTGTGCGGCGAATACCGCTTTTCCAGTTGCAGGTATTGTAAGAATGATTCCTTATGATTCATGAAGGAACCCCTTGTCTGTTATGTGAAAATCAAAATGATGCAGTCTGGCTGATTACTCTTCACTCTCCTGCATTTTCTGTACGTATTTAGCCTTCTTGATTTCTTCCCTCCGGCGTACTGAAGGCTTGACAAAAGCCTGACGGGCTCGTAATTCACGAATAACACCCGTCTTTTCAAATTTTCTTTTGAACTTTTTTAAAGCTCTTTCAATATTTTCGCCTTCTTTTATCGGTACAATAATCATAATCAATTATTCATTTTTNNAAATTAAATCCAAATAAAGAACGTTAATTATTTCTTAATATTGATATTAAACAGAGCCTTCTTTAGAAAAATAATTGATATTCAGTTCTATATGTTTTTAGCCTTTTTCAATCATTCTTAACGAGACCTGTTTCGTAATTCCTTTTAAATTGAATAAATTTGAATGAGAGATCCGCCATAATAATTATCCGGCCGGAGACAATTAATATTATTGATAAGTTTTACTTAATAAAAGTGTTATGAGAAAAATTTCGTTCCGTCAGATCATTGACATTATTCTGATCCTTTTAACACTGATTTTCGTAGGGCAGAACCTCGAAAGTGTTATGGTCAGGTTCCTGTTTATCAAATTCAATCTTCCCCTGATGATAATAATAGCTTTTGTGTTTTTTACCGGCTTCTTCACTGCAAAGGTTTTTACCGGTAAAAAGGGAGAAGAAAACATGAGGGGAAAAGAAAAAGTGAAGGAACACATAAATGAAGTGAACAAGGAAGAGGAGGAGGGAGAAGAAATAAATTAGCTTAATTATTTCCATATGGAAGATACGCTGCATCAATCCAACATGCTGAAGGAAGTGTGGCATTCCTTCAGGGAAGAGGAAGTTTTTCATGTGTTGAACTCCAGTACGGAGGGCTTAAATCCTGAGGAGGCTCAGAAAAGACTTAATTATTATGGTGAAAACAAACTGCCAGTCGGCAAAAAAATCACCCTATGGCAGATTATCCTTCATCAGATTGTTAATCCGCTTATCTTTATCCTTATAGCTGCTGCAATTGCTTCTGTTGCAATAGGAGAGGGTAAGGATGCAATATTCATATTTCTTGTTATCCTGATAAACAGTGCGTTGGGAGCATATCAGGAATATAATGCAGAAAAGAGTGCTGCCAGCATGCAAAGAATGCTGAAAATTAAAGCCAGGGTAAGAAGGGACCGGAGGGAGCAGGAGATCTCCTCCGAGGAGGTGGTTCCGGGGGATATAATTTACCTTGAATCGGGGCTGAAAGTACCGGCCGACATGAGGCTCCTTGATGTTTCGAACCTTACAATTGATGAGAGCTTTTTGACCGGGGAATCTATGGCGGCGAAAAAATACACATGCATCTTAAGGCAGGATATTGGCGTAAGCGAAAGGATCAACATTGCTTTTGCAGGTTCTACTGTAATGTCGGGAAGAGGTTTGGGAATTGTAATAGGAACCGGGATTAATACGCAGGTCGGGAAAATTGCACAGGATGTAACCGAATCAGAGTCGGCAAAACCTCCACTGATACTGCGCATGGAGAAGTTCATAAAGCAGATAAGTATCTTTATTATTGCTTTGAGTATCGTTCTTGCCTTGATTCTCCGTATGCAGGGAATGGATCTTGCATCGATATTCTTCCTGGTAGTGGCTCTGGCGGTTTCTGCGATACCTGAAGGATTGCCGGTCGCTCTGACAGTTGCACTATCAATCGCAACAAAACGCATGGCCAGACGGAATGTAATTGTCAGAAGGTTAACATCTGTTGAAAGTCTGGGATCCTGCACAGTTATTGCCAGCGATAAAACAGGTACTCTTACGGTAAATGAACAGACTGCAAAGAAAATACTTTTACCAAACGGGAAAAGTTATTCAGTTACGGGCGAGGGATACAATGGAGAAGGAAGGGTCTTTGAGGATAAAAGCCCTGAAAAAGAGGTAAAATATTCCGACAGCAAACAACTCCTGATTATGAACAGGATAGCCATAATGGCTAACGAGGGCTCACTTTATGACGAAAATGGCAAATGGACCCATTACGGTGATGCTATGGATGTTGCGTTGCTGGCCCTCAGTTACAAATTAGGCAGAAAGCCTGAAGAGATCCGCTCAGAAATAAACTTTATCGACAAGATACCTTACGAATCGGAAAGAAAGTTCTCTGCAGCTTTTTGTGAAAAGAATTCTATTGTCAATTTAGGTTTAAAAGGAGCAGTTGAAACTGTACTGGATTTTTGCACACTGATGGCCGATGAAGAGAAAAAAGTTGATATTGACAAAGAACTCATATTGAGGCAGTCGGAAGAAATGGCGGTAAAAGGTTACCGTGTATTGGCATTTGCAGGAGGAAGGTATGATAACTTCAAAAAGAAAGAAGCATTTGAAAATGAAGATATTCCGCCACTTATATTTTATGGATTGGTCTGTTTCATTGATCCTCTTCGGCCAGAGGCCAAAGAATCAGTGAAGAAATGCAGCAGAGCCGGCATAAAGGTCATTATGATAACCGGAGATCATCCTTCAACAGCAGGGACAATAGCCCGTGAAACAGGTATTTCCGGAGGAGGACAGACTGTTGTGACGGGCAAGATGCTTGCGGAAGCAGGTGCTCCTGACAGCCCGGCATTTAAAAACTTTGTTGTTTCTTCCACAGTGTTCGCGAGAGTTACTCCGGCTCAGAAACTTGAAATAGTTGATGTGCTTATACGCGACGGAGAGTTTGTTGCAGTTACAGGCGATGGCGTTAATGACGCTCCTGCACTTAAGCGTGCAAATATAGGTGTTGCGATGGGTTCAGGAACCGATGTGGCAAAAGAAGTCGGATCAATGATTGTTATTGATGATAATTTCTCTTCAATTGTTGCAGGTGTTGAAGAAGGCAGATTCGCCTATGATAATGTAAGAAAAGTAATCTTTCTGTTAATCTCAACAGGTTCTGCAGAAATAATCCTCTTTATGGCTTCAATATTGGCTGGTTTGCCAATACCACTTCTTGCTGTTCAATTGTTGTGGCTCAACCTTGTCACTAACGGAATCCAGGATGTGGCATTAGCCTTTGAAGGTGGCGAACCGGGTACTATGCTTAGAAAACCCAGGAAGCCTTCTGAGAAAATCTTCAATCCTTTAATGATCAGGCAGACCGTTACGGCAAGTATGACAATGGGGCTTATTGTTTTCGGTTTTTGGTACTGGCTTAACAAATATACTACAATGGATGAAGTACATGCAAGGGATCTGATATTGTTACTCATGGTTTTCATGCAGAACTTCCATGTTTTCAATTGCCGTTCCGAAAGGGTTTCAGCTTTCAGAGTTCCTATAAAAAGGAATATGCTTCTCGTGTTTGGTGTACTCCTGGCTCAGGGCACACATGTTCTCAGCATGCAGATACCTTTTATGCAGAATATCTTAAGGATCGAACCAATTACTCTTAAGGAATGGTCGCTTGTTTTATTGCTAGCTATTCCGATGATTCTTGTACTGGAAATATTCAAATATTTCAATTCCCGGAATAGTAAAAACTACAAGACATAAAATAACGAGTACCGGTAAAGAAGATTCAGTATTCACCGAAATCCAGGTAAGGTATTATCCTTGGTATCTTTTCAGGTGTTATCAGGTTGTTTTTAATCATATCATCCACACTTTCGATTTTGCCCTTTAATTCTCTGTATTTGAGTATGGCAGAAACCTGGTATCTTTCAAAATAGGGAAGTCTTATAAGTTCTTTATAATCAGCATTGTTTATCCTGATCTTCCTTACTTCAATCGGATCAGCAAAAAGTCTTGAAGAGATCAGGTTAAAAGTCTCTTCTGAAAGTCCATAAACCTCTTTTAACTGATCCACTGAAAAATAACCACCCAGGAGATTCCGGTACCTGATAATCCTGGATGATAATACAGGGCCGATGCCCGGAAGAGATACCAGGGCAGTCGAATCGCAGGTATTTATGTTCATTGTGGTTTGCTTCCTTTGATTGATTCTTTCTGGCGCTTTTAATTTCTCGCTGATAGCGGAAACCGTTGAAACAGATATACTGTCAGCTTTGTTATCCTTAAAATCGATAAATATTTCCTCAATGGTCGCATTCCTTTCGGGAAAAGCAAATCTTAATGCAGCTACAACAACCATTATGATCAGCAGCATAAAGGTTGATCTTCTTTCGCGGCGGGTAAATCCGAACCAGTTCCTCAGGGACTCTTTTACTAAATTCATTTAAATTAATAATGCATTGAGACTAGGCGCAATATAATAAATTGAGAGGAAAAAAAAGAAAAACTTCAGAAATTGATTATATTGAATATAGGATCAGAATGGGTATCCTATTGCAAGAACAAAGGTAAAATCGTCCCTGAAGTTATAGGGTCTGCTCATTAAGATCCATTTTGACTCAGGCGAGATTGCAGGATCGCGGAGTTTCATTCCCATGTCCAATCTTCCCATTACAAAACTGAAGTCAAATCGCAAACCAACACCAGTGCCTACAGCAATATCCCTGTAGAAATTCTTAAAGCTGAACTGAGAACCAGGCCTGTAGGAATCATAGTTTACGGTCCAGATATTCCCGGCATCCAGGAAAAGTGATCCTTCCAGTATCCAGAAGAGCTTGAAACGGTATTCAGCATTTGCTTCAAGTTTTATATCAGCCGTCTGATTAAAGAACTGAGCATCGTCTGAAATATATGAACCGGGTCCGAGGCTTCTTACCTGCCAGGCTCTTATTCCATTGGCTCCGCCGCCAAAATATTGTTTCTCAAATGGTATTGCTTTTGAGTTCCCGTATGGAATACCTGCCCCAATAAATGCCCTGTAAACAACTGAGCTTACATCATTAAGAATAACATTGTACCTCAGATCGATATCAGCGCGAACATATTGGGCAAAGGGCTGTCCGAATATGTTATAAGTTCCGTTGTTTTTTTTCATCCCTGTCAGTTTCCCTGCCAGTGCCAGCATATTTCCTGATGCCTCTGCGTTTATCCTTAAGAACCAGTAGTCTCTCGACCGCTGGATCTTCTGATTGCTGTAGATAAAAGAGTAATTACCCCCAAGGATCATAACATCTTTATAACTGTATGCAAGGTAGGAGGAGGATTCAATTTTTGACTGGAATGATGAATCGATCGATAGAAGGTTGACCAGGTTGAGCTGAATTGGGCTGACTATGTGAGTTTTATAATTCCCGGCGTTCCAGTTATATCCGAAAGTGGCATTTGCCATTGTTCTCGTATAAAAGGGCATTTTCTGATAGTTGTATGCAGCAAGCAACTGAGTGGTCGGATTGTAATTCTTAATGAAGGCCTCCGTCTTAAGGAAGGGTACCAGAAACTTAGGAAGTCTGAGGCTGGTCTCTATTCCTAACTCCTGGCTGTTACGGAGTTTAGTCTTCTGCTCCGATAGCGCCTCGTAAGCTCCTTTCAGTTTCATGTTAAACTGTTCAGCACCGCGAAAAAGGTTTCTGTGCTGATAAACAAAGTTCAGAGCTCCCCCAAGGTTACCGGCTGAATTTGTTCCTTCGAGTTCTACCCGGAATGATTGCTGGCTTATCAGCGTCAATTGAATATTGCAGTTAAGCATCAACTCAGAACCGGGTTTTCCATAGGTCTCCTCCAGTTCGTTAAAGAAAATATTGATAAGACGGAATGCTTTCAAAGATAAAAGATGGGACCGGGTTTGTTCAGTATTTGTAACATTATATACCGACCCGGGTTTAATGTAAAGAGACTGTATAACAAGGTCAAACTTCAGTTCAGATGTTCCTTTCCTTGTAATGAAATAATATCCTTTGTAATTTACTGTATCGAGGCTGGCCAGATAAGCTTTTCCTCCTTCCAGGGCATCCTTGGGAATAAAGTTCGGATAGATGAACACATCCTTAACACGATATACCGGATGAGGAGAGACTGTGGGTCTTTTATATTCGTCGAACCTGACAAAATTCCTGATTCCGTAATAAATATTAACCTGTCTGTTGCCTATTGTGCTGTCAACATTGAAATAAATATGATCGCCAGAGAAGCCGTAATAACCACGATTTTTAATATATCTCTCAAGCCTCTGACGTTCAGATTGAAGCACATCAACATCATAAGGTTTTCCCCGTTCAATCAGGCAGTTTACCGAATCGAAATAAAAGTATTTTCTGATTGTTGTATCAGCAATCTCGTAATAAAGGTTCCGGATGGTATAAGGCGATTTAAGGTCAACTTTGTAAAACACCTCTGATTTTCGTTTGGCGGTTGCTACAGTATCGCTGATCATGCTGTCGAAATAACCTTTCGAGGCAACATACGACTCTATCTGCTCTTTGCTTTTAGTGGTTGCATAAGGATCATATATAACCGGCTCTTCACCAATATTTCTCAACCATCCATGAGGCCATTTTTCCTTTTCTATATTCGACAGGTTGAATAAACCCAGGTGGAACCTTGTACCGAAGATCTTTTTATTTGGTTTCTGCCGTAGGTAAGGTATCAGGTCACTCTTTTTAACTCCGTCGTTGTTTATAATTATGTGGTTCTTATCGAGAAGGGTCTCTCCTTCGGGCACATACTTCGTTGGATTACACGAACAGATGAAAAAAAGTGCTAAGGAAAAAAGAATTATGATTCTCAGAATATTATTTCTTTTATTTGAAATGATTTTTTCCAAAATTTGCAAATCAATGGGTTCAGCAAATATATCAATAATAATAAACATTTTTCTGCAAAAGACCTCATCTGAATGCTAAGCAAAAACAAGGTAAAATATATTGTTTCTCTTCAGAAGAAAAAAGTCAGGGATGAAGAGAGATTATATGTAATAGAAGGAGACAAGCTGGTCAATGAGTATCTGATATCAGGTATTTTGATAAGGACACTTATCGCCAAACCAGAATTCATAAATTCAATCCCCCGGGGGCTTGAGAATAATATAGATGAAATTGAGCCAGCAACCCATGAAGAACTGAAACGTATCAGCAGACTGAAAACACCTCATAATGCTGTAGCATTAATACCGGTTCCGCAACAAGAATTTGATACTCCCGGGATTTTAAGGGACCTTTGTGTTGCCCTTAGTTTTATTCAGGATCCGGGGAACCTTGGAACAATAATAAGGGCAGCCGCATGGTTCGGAATTAAAAATATAGTCTGTTCGAATGATTGTGTTGATGCGTATAATCCAAAGGTAATCCAGGCGAGTATGGGAGCAGGAATACATGTAAAGGTACATTATTCTGATCTGAGAAGCTTTCTTAAGGATGCTCTCAAAGAAAGAGTTCCGGTTTACGGCACTATGCTCGAAGGCAAATCAGTTTATGATCAAAAGCTGACCGGAAAGGGAGTTATACTGCTGGGAAATGAATCAAAAGGTATTCCGGAAGATCTTCACCCTTTCATTACAAATAAGATCTGTATCCCTAAATTTACTGATGCTGTGCATGGGATTGACTCTTTGAATGTCGGCATGGCTGCGTCAGTAATTTTTTCCGAGTTCAGGAGAAGGGTTCTGGATGAAAATCATGAATCTGCCTGATTCGGGCACGTGTCAATACACTTTCCGCATTTGCTGCAGAAAATGGAAATATTCCCGTCTGAGCTGCGGTTTTGACTGAAGTAACCTTCTCAAATTCCGTAACTGCCTTGAAGGGACAGAGCCATTCACAATATGTTGGAGCAAGTGTGAAAGCAGCTGTGAGTGCCACCATGATAAGTACTGCAAATGGCATCCATTTCCACGATTCACTGATCTTCTTTATCACTGGTTTCTTTCTGAACCTGCAAAAGCCATCATCCCATCCTCCATGGAAACAGCCCCAGCTGCAGAAACCACGCCCCAGTACCAGTGTTGCCACGACCCAGAGAACAACCATTGATGCTATGCCTG